>JBDRSZ010000402.1:0-5162 GCA_043824415.1 bacterium
GGTGGATAAAAAAGTATTCATAGATGATTTACATTGATGAAATACGGCATTCCCGCCTACCGCCTGCCTGCCGCAGGCAGGGCGGGCAGGCAAAAAGGCCGGTTCTTTTGTCTTCAATATCAAATCATATAATAGATTGATCCCGCTGTGCGGGGGTTCTTTTCTTCCCAAGAAAAGAACAATTTCGCAAAACGAACGGATTACTATATATGGTCAAATCAGATACATCAGTTATGTAGTTTCAAATTTCTGGGGGTCATTCTGGATAGACAAGGAAGAACAGCGGCTGATCCGGAGGGATTATCGATACGCCTCTATTGGTTCATGAATCTTGAATCCAACACTGTCACTTCTATCCTTTTGGCCGACATCCGTGACGATCCGACGCGCCATTTCCAGCGCCGCAGCGATACGGATCGCCTTCACTTTTTTCAGGCCCTTAATCTGCATCAATTCTTCCAACGGCCTCTCGGCAATTCCCCGAAAGGAATCGAATCGGCGGACAATTTCTTCGCCGATTTGCTCCGCGGACATTCCCTGCGTCCCCGAAGATACAAGAATGGCCAACAGCTCAGAATCCGTCAAGCTCGCAGCACCCATCCGGAGCAACTTTCCACCAGGATGATGCCATCGTTTTTCCTGATCCGTCTCCAACGTTACTCCTCCCTCTCATAGACAATCCTTCCACCCAGCATTGTATAGACGACCTTGGATTTTAAAATATCAACAGGAGATGCCTCCAACAGATTCCTGTCCATCACGACGATATCGGCCAGTTTCCCTGGTTCGAGAGACCCTTTTTCCCGCTCCATGAATTCCGCATACGCAGAACCCAATGTGTACGCCTCCAACGCCTCTTCAATCGATAATCTTTCCTGCGGATACCAACCCGCAGCAGGAAAACCCAGAGTATCCCGACGCGTCACTGCAACGTACAGTCCTATCATCGGATCGAGCGGAACAACAGGCCAATCCGTCCCGAATGCAAGAACGACCCCTCCATCCTTTAGAGACTTCCAGGCATGAACGTGACTGCATCTCTGTGCGCCGATCCTTCTCTCACACCAGCGCATATCATCGGCACAGTGTGCAGGCTGCATCGAGGCCACAACACCCGATTCTTTGAATCGAGATACCAATTCCTGTGTCAAGACCTGAGCGTGTTCCACGCGATGTCGGCTGTTCGCCGTCCCATTGTACAACCGCGCCAGAGAATACGCTTCCAAAACGTACCGGTTTCCTCCGTCCCCGACAGCATCCATCCCCACCTGAAATCCTTCTTTATCAGCAAGGATCACGAGTCGATTCAGTTCTTCCTTCGTCATATGCAGAATGCCCTGAGTCGAAGGCTCATCAAAGTACGCCTGAGAAAGGAATGCAGTCCGAGATCCTAAACTGCCGTCGATACGACCGCTCAGAAACCCGAACCGGAGGAGATTCCCGTTAAACCGCTGGCGGAGTTCGGAATACGCTCCCAAATCTTCCTGAAGCGGAGGACTCAAAGCAACACGACAAGTCAGCTTCCTCTCATCCATCAGATCCTGATACACTTCGAACATGCTCACAGGACCATGATCCTGCACGCTCGTGATACCCATCCGCCTCAACGCATCAAAAACCTCCTCTATGGCCGTCTTGATGTCTTCTTCCGAAGGCAAGGGCAAATACTGCGATACCAAAGCCATCGCTTCTTCTTTCAGGATGCCTGTCGGCTTTCTTGTGACAGGATCCCTCACGATCTCTCCCCCCGCGGGATCTGGAGTTTCTTCGGTGATACTCGCAATGAGAAGGGCTCTTTCGTTCACGAGAGCTGCGTGTCCGCACACGCGTATGAGGAAGATCGGAATGTCCGGCGCGAACCACGCAATTCGCTCGAATATCCTGCTCGTAGGCCAATCGTGACCCGGGAAAAGACTCTCATCCCATCCCCGACCCACCACCCATGATCCCGGCGGCAATTCGTTCACCCTCTGTAAAACCCTCCTCTGTATCTCCTCAACAGAACGAACCCCGGTCAGATCGACCTCCGTCCGGCTCAACCCGCCCCTCAACAAATGAACATGCGCATCATTAAAGCCGGGGCAGCCGAACATTCCTTTCAAATCGATAACGCGTGTTCTGTCGCCCACGAGCCCATCCATCTCTTCGCTCCCACCCACAGCCAAGATGCGATCTTTTTTAATCGCCACCGCTTGCACAAAAGGCTGGACCCAATTCAACGTGTAGAATGTCCCGTTCTTCAGGACAATATCCGCTTTCTCACCGTTCCGTTGACAGCCTGCAAAGAACAGCACAAAATACGACAACAACGCTACATATAGACGCAGTACGTCTCGCACCCTCATGTATCCCCTCTTTAGATTCGTCGGCTTTTCCCCGTCTTCACCGACAAAATATCAAAATTTGATTATACGATTCACCCCAAAGTATGAATCCTGAATCTTCATACCCCCTCGCATCTCTATCTATTTTCTAAAAACGATTCAGGACTTAAGTCACACAAAAAATTCTTTTGTCTTCAGTATGCGATCCAGCCTCCTTATACCCAATGATTCCAGAATGAAAAAGAGTATGAGCAGGACACCCTGGGTCGTCCACCACAGAAGCATACTCCTAGTCGTCACAATCTGAAGGGCATACGTGACGATAAAAAAGGGCGCGACGAACAGGAGAAAGGAAAACCGCTGCATCCGCTCTCCTCGTTCCCTTTTCCGAGAAAATGGATATTCCTTTAACAAGAATGCTCCCACGGAGAACGCGACGAGTCCGTATAAAAAAAGCGAAATCGTATACTTGATCGCATGGACAACGGGTATCTGGGTGCAGGCAACGACTCCCAGTAGTAGAAAAAACGGGATAACCAATCGGACGAGCACGGACATCATCACGCCTAGATAGAAGCGGCCGGGAGAAACGATCGGAGCCGCGATGAAAATCCAGGCCGCGTCCCATTCGCGGCTCGTCACAAGAGTCATCAACGATTGATAAATCATGAAGAAAATAAAAAAAACAAACATGCTGGAAAAGCTGCTTCCACTCGTGATCGATCCTTCAATAAAAGGATCCTTAAAATCCCCTTGGACGATCGCCAAGAGCAAAAAGGCCAGCGGGAATCCCAAAATGGGATAAATCCCCATCTTCACGAATCGATCCCGCTTCAGCATGGTCGAAATCAACTGAAAGCCTGCAAGGAATTCGGAAGAGGGAAAAATCCATCCGGCCAGTCGTGCGAGCACAGAATCACGTCGACCCTTCGATACGCGTGTTCTTGTCCGATCCTTCTCCAATCGCTCCCGACCTGTATGGACCTGTGCGACAAGACCGGCGTACTGGAGTGAAATCCTCCGGAACGCAAACAACAGCAGAAACATCGTTGTGAATACGGCAATCCCGGCCAGGCTTGCATCGCCCTTTCTTCCCATGCCCAGCAGAACCTGAACCGCCCCCGCAAACCAGGCGGACGGTGCGGCAAACAGCCACTTCCCCGTGACGTCCGTTCCCTCCCGAAAAAACCGTTGACCCATTCTCGGAATCAACTGGTACAAGAAAAAAATGATGAACGTTAAACCGATCTGTAAGTATGCCAATACATCCTTGAAACGGTGATATTGTAAGACCTTCAACAATCCCGTATAGATAAGAACGATAAAAGAGGCCGTGGCCATGTTGGCAATGAGAGCGACCGAGAAAAACACGAAAGGAAACGTCCACCCGCTGCCCTGAACCGCAACACCCACAACGGAGGGTAAAAAACAAAGCGCAGTCCCCATCAGGGAGACGTAAAAAAGGAGGTTTGCAAGCTTGGCAAAAAAGTAGGTTCTCGAACGGATCGGCCTGTGCATCAGGATTTCGGCGTCATCCGGATGGATGATGGTATTTCCGAATTCCAAAATCACGGCGAACGCCATCATCACCATCGAATAGGTAAGTGTCAACAAGGAGTAAAGAAACAGCGTCGCCTTCGGAGCCAGTGTCACCGATAGTGAACCCCCCATCAAACCATAAAAAATGAAGCTTCGGAAAATAGGGGAGATCCTTCGTCGGCGGCTTCCCGTTTCAGACCTTCCCCTGAAATCGATACGCACGCTGACAGAGAGAAGCGCCTTGAACTGGTCCCAGTCCGCTCCCGCCGCTCGAAAAAGACGCCCCATCATGAACCCGATCCTCCCTTCCTCGTCATGCGCTTCGAGAAAGCCTTTGCCAGTTCGCCCAAATCTTCAGCATGGGTCAACTTACTGAAAACACCCTCCAACGAAGACCGCTTCGTCATCTCCTTCAATTCTCCCACGGAGCCGTCTGCCACGATTTTTCCTTTATCGATGATGATCACCCGATCACAAAGATTTTCCACTACATCCAGGATATGGGAACAGTAGAAAACAGTTTTCCCCTCGTCTGCCAAATTCCGAATGAGTTCCTTCAGGAGGAGAGCCGTGTTGGCATCCAGCCCGTTCAGGGGTTCATCTAAAAAAATCACCTGCGGATTGTGAATGAACGCCGATGCGATAACCACTTTCTGCTTCATCCCCTTGGAAAATTCCAACATCCGCTTATGGATGACCTCTCCGAGCTTGAAGAAATCGCCGAACTCATCGATCCGCCTGGACAGCTCCTCGTCCTCCATTCCGTAGAGGCGACCGACAAACTGAAGGTACTCGAATGGCGTCAAGCTTTGGTAAAGCGCACCCGACTCCGGAACAAACCCGATGCGGCGCTTCACCTCCAGGCTCTCCTCACGAATATCATGTCCGGCAATTGCAGCAGTCCCCGCCGTCGGCTGGATCATCCCCGTCAGCATCTTCACCGTCGTCGTCTTCCCCGCGCCGTTCGGTCCCAAGTACCCGCAGATCTGCCCCGGAGGAATGGAGAGCGTGATGTTGTCCACAGCAACCAAGTCACCGAATCTGCGTGTGAGGTTTTTTAATTCGATCAAAACATCATTCTCCAAGCTTGAAAATCCCTACTCCCTCCGAAATTTCGAACGACTCAAATCCTCGTTCCGTTCCAAGGCCAGCTCGATCAGCCTGGTGATAAGCTCGGAATAGGAGACGCCGGTCGCATCCCAGAGCTTCGGGTACATGCTGATCGGTGTAAAACCGGGAATCGTGTTGATCTCGTTGATGTAAACCCGGTCGGTCTTCCTCTCCAAGAAAAAATCGACG
>JBDRSZ010000403.1:0-18063 GCA_043824415.1 bacterium
AAAAAAATTCAAGAAGGGCGACATGGCACCCGTCTATTACGGCCTCCAGGACTCGCGAAAGCCCATCCACGACTACGGCGAAATCCTCGGGTACATTCCCCAAGTAGAGGAAACGTATGCTTACTTCCACACGGGCTACCCCCAGATGAACGAACACCAGCTCGCCATCGGCGAGAGTACGCTGAGCCAGAGGGACGAACTCCAGACGTCGCGTGAGATCTGCAAGCAGATCATGACCATCGAGCAGGCCCAGCTCTTCGCCCTGCAGCGATGCAAAACAGCAAGAGAGGCCATCGCACTCATCACATCCCTTGTCGAGAAATACGGATTCCTCCCCTCCTGCGGCCCCGAATCCGAGGCCCTGTGCATCGCAGACCCGCACGAAGCCTGGGTGCTCGAGGTCTTCAGCGTCGGCCCCGACTGGGAGCCCGACAGCGGTGAGTTGGGCGCCATCTGGGCTGCCCAGCGCGTGCCCGATGACCACATCTGCATCGTGCCCAACTGGAGCATCATCAAAGAAATCGACCTGTCCAAACCCGACGAGTTCATGGCCTCCAAGAACTACATGCAGTTCGCCGTCGACCGCGGATGGTATGACCCCAAAAGCGGCGAGCCGTTCATCTGGCAAAAGGTGTACGCGCCCGTTCCACGTGAATGGGCCGTCGGCCGTCTCTGGCTGTTCTATTCAACGGTCTCCCCTCACTATACAAATTGGCCGGATAAAAAATTGAGGAACCCGTACCAGGGATACGATGCCTACCACCAGTACGTCGAGGATATCGCCATCTACCCGTTTTCCGTCAAGCCCGAAAAGAAGCTATCCGTTCAGGACGTCATCGATTTCCAACGCTCAGTATTCGAAGGGACAATCTACGACATGACGTCCGACTTCGACTGGTACGTGCCCGACGGCCGCGGCGGAATGAAGAAGAGCCCCCTGACCACGCCATTTCCCACGCGGGACATGCGCGAGCTCTTGGACATCGTCTACCGCCGCATGGTCTCCCGCGGCGGATACGGCATGATCGCCCAGCTCCGCGATTGGCTCCCCGCGCCCATCGGCGGCATCTACTGGTTCTACTTGGACAACCAGCACGTCAGCACCTACGTCCCCATCTACGCCGGCGTCCAGAAAATCCATCCTTATTACGAAACATGGAACCCGGACGCATTCGACGAAAACTCTGCCCGCTGGAACATCGACTTCGTCGACAACCTCCTCTACCTCAACTGGCAGGAAGGAATCAAAGATGTCCACGCCGTGCGCGATCCCTTCGAATCCAACCTCTTCGAAGAACAGGCAGAGATCGATCAAAAAGCCCTGGACCTATACAAGAAAAATCCCAGGAAGGCAAACGAATTCCTAACCCAATACACGCAGTCCAAGATGATCGAAGCCGTCAACATGTATAAAGAATTACGGAAAACCCTCATCACGAAATACTCCAACAATAAAGCAGGATTATGATGAAAAATCAAAAATTAAAATGGAAAATGGAAAATGACAACTCAAAATTCAAAATGAAACAAACTCATTTTACATTTTTCATTGTGATTTTACTATTTAATTTTTGCATTTTAATTTCATCATTCCCCGGATGCGGTACAAACCAAAAAGCATTCAGCATCCGTCTGGATTGGGAATCTCAGACATCCGACGTCAACGCCAGCCTTCGCGGACTGTGTGCCGTAAGCGAAAAAATCGCCTGGGCCAGCGGCAGCCAGGGCACAATCTTGCGGACGACCGACGGAGGCGCGACGTGGGAGAAACGACCCGTCCCGGAAGACGCCTCGGCCCTCGACTTCCGCGACATCCAGGCCTTCAACGAAAACCGCGCCGTCATCAGCAGTGCAGGACAGCCCGCCCGGATCTACAAGACCTATAACGGCGGTGAGCATTGGCGACTCGTCTACACAACCGAAATCCCCGGCGTGTTTTTGGACGCCATGGCTTTCTGGGACGAGAAAAACGGCATCGCCTTCAGCGATCCGGTCGAGGATGGATTTTTCCTCATCAGGACGACCGACGCCGGCGATTCGTGGCAGCGGATTCCTTCGGAGAAAATTCCCAGGCCGCTCGAAGGCGAGGCCGGTTTTGCAGCCAGCGGCACCTGCATCGCTGTGCAGGGGAAGAACAACGCATGGTTCGGCACCGGCGGATCCCTGGCCCGCCTGTTCCGATCCACGAATCGCGGAGAAACATGGTTCTCGTACGCGACGCCCATCCTCAGCGGCCAGCCTTCAACGGGCATTTTCTCCCTGACTTTTTTCGATGAAAAAAACGGCTCGGCTGTGGGAGGAAATTATCTGACTCCCGACAGCACACAACAAAACTCGTCATTCACGACCGATGGTGGCATCTCATGGCTGCCGGTGGACGGTTCTCCGCCCTCCGGATACCGCTCCTGCGTGGCCATCATACCGGGAACAAAACCGCCCGCACTCCTCACTGTCGGTCCGAACGGATCGGACATTTCCACTGATGGCGGGAAAACATGGACCCAAGCCGACACCATCGGCTATCACGTCGTGAGTTTTCCCAAAAAAGGAAACGTCGGTTGGGCCGCGGGATCGGGAGGACGGATTGCCAAGTGTGTCATATCGACTAAAAAATTGTAATAGAATCGGACTTTTACAAAATTTATAAAAATCACTTGCGATTTGGAGAGGAGGTATCACGCCTTTTTGCCTGGCCGCCGGCAGGCGGGTCAGCCTATGTGTGAAGAGATGGGACTCAAACATCTAAGGGGTGGGCATGAGTCCCGAAACTTCGGGAGTAGTGAAGGGGAAGAGAGGTGGTGGATGTTCCCTATTGTTGCTTGGGTGCTCGAATGAAGAAAGTGCGGCCTACAAAAAGGCGGATTCTTTTCTTCAATTTTTAAAAAATACAATTGCTTGATCCGCCCTTTGGCGGAGCGCCACTTTCTTCTAAAGAAAGTGGCTTGTCCAATCTCGATTTCAGTGAACGAATTCTTGAGAATTTCTTATCCATTTTGAAAATTTATTGAAGTTCAGATATAATAACCATCACATCATCAAAACCGCACAGGAGGCAGCATGCGCTATTTATTCAAAGTGACCGGATCATTTGCACTCGCCCTGATTCTGATACTCACCGTTTCAGCAATCGGCCAGGAATCACAGAAACGTGTATTGATCCACGACGACTACGATTCGTGGAAATCCATCGTCCAGCCGATCATCTCAACCGACGGTCGCTGGGTCTGTTATCTCGAAACGCCCCAAGACGGTGAAGCGGACATCGTCGTCCTCAATCCGCAAACGGGAAAAACTTACCGCCATACGATTGGTTATTCCGGAGAGGGAACGGATTCGGAGAAAGAAGCGAAGCCCGCGTTCACCCATAATTCATCCCATGTCGTCTTCCTCATCTCCCCATCCAAATCCGAAGTGAAGGAAGCGAAAAAGAAAAAGGATGACAAAGACAAGCCCAAGAAAAAATTGGGCATTCTCGACCTTTCCGATGGGAAGGTCTCTATCGTCGAAAGGGTCAAAAACTTCAGCCTTCCCGAAAAAGCAGGCGGCTGGGTTGCGTTTCTGAAAGAGGAGCCGCCCAAATCTGAAAAGAAAGACAAAGAGGAAGAGAAGGAGAAAGCCGAGGAGAAAAAAGAAGAAGAGAAAAAAGAGGACACGAAAAAGGAGAAAGAGAAAAAGTACGGGACGGAGCTCGTCCTCCAGGCCCTCGGCGACACTTCCAAAACTATATTCGAATCCATCCTCGACTATCGCTTCACCAAGGACGGCAAAAACCTGCTCTATATCGTGTCTAACAAAGAGAAGCCCGAAACAGACGGCATCTATCGGCATCTCCCGGACGACGGCTCCTCCGCGCCCCTCCTGACTGGAAAAGGCGAATATAAAAAGTGGGCCATGAATAAAGAAGAATCCATCATGGCCTTTGTTACCGATCGCGATGACACTACGGCCAACAAGTCCACCTTTAACCTTTACGGGTGGAAAATCGGCGATCCAAAAACAGAACTGTGGGTGTCCCACACCTCGACTTCCCAATTCCCCGAAGGAATGGCCGTAAGCGACAAGTCCGACATCACCTTTAGTGAGGATGGGAGTGTCGTCATGTTCGGGATCAAGGAAATCCCAGAGTCTGAAAAAGATGAGGACAAAGAGGAAGAAGAAAAAGCCAAATTCGACCTGTGGCACTGGAACGATCCGTATCCGCAGCCCCAACAGATAAAGATGGCGAAGCAGGTCCGAGACAACACATGGGAATCCGTCTATCACATAAAGAATAAAAAGTTCGTCAAACTGGCGGATGAAGCCCTCCCCGACGTCGAGCTCCACAGGACGGGCAAGATTGCTTTTGCTCAAAATGAATGGCCCTACACGAAGCGCGTCTCCTACGACGGCTCTTACAGCGATATTTATACCGTCGATCCAAAGAGCGGGAAACGGACGCTCGTAAGGAAGGATCTCTACGGAAGCGCCCGGCTTTCTCCCAACGTAAAATACATCTCCTGGTTCGAGGGCAAGGACTGGTTCGTCTACGACATCGCTAAAAAAACGACGAAGAACGTCACCCAATCGCTCGGCGTCCGTTTCGAGCGGGAAGACTGGGACACGCCCAATCCCCCTCCAAGTTACGGAATCGCCGGATGGACAGACAACGACGCTTCCATCCTCATCTACGACCGCTACGACATCTGGGAAATCAAACCCGACGGCTCTGGAGCAAGACGGCTCACCGAAGGCTTCGGCCGTGAGAACGACCTCTCGTTCCGATACGTCAGGCTCGATCCTGAAGAAATCACCATCGGTCCCGACAAACCGCTGCTCCTGCAAGCAACACATCAGCAGACCATGGCATCCGGATTCTTCCGCGACCGTGTGGCCGGCAGCAATCCTCCCTCGAAATTGCTTATAGCGGATCGAAACTTTTCCACACCCCGAAAAGCCGAGAACGCCGACCGTTTGCTCTTCACGAGGAACACGTTCGATGAGTATCCCGACCTTTGGATGAGCGGCCTCGACTTCTCCGATGCGCGAAAGATCACCGACTTGGGCAAACAGATGGATCCTTTCCTCTGGGGAACCGCTGAGATGCGGGATTTCAAGAGCGCCGACGGAAAGCCTCTCAAGAGCATCCTCATCAAGCCCGACAACTTCGATCACAATAAAAAATATCCTCTGATGGTTTACATCTACGAAACCCTCCATCAAGGGCGTCATCAGTATCGTCATCCATCCCCTGGAACGTCCGTCAACCCGGCTTTTTACGTCAGCAACGGGTACGTCATGTGGATGCCCGACATCGAGTACGACACGGGCTACCCGGGCCAGGACGCCCTGAAATGCGTCCTTCCCGGCGTCCAGATGCTCGTCCGCGAGGGGTTCATTAATCCAGAGGCCATCGGTATCCAGGGCCACTCCTGGGGCGGCTACCAGATCGCGTACATGGTCACGCAGACCAACATCTTTGCTGCCGCCGAAGCCGGCGCGCCCGTCTCCAACATGACGAGCGCCTACGGAGGCATCCGCTGGGGAAGCGGCATGGTTCGACAGTTCCAGTACGAGCGGTCCCAGAGCCGTCAGGGTGGCAGTCTTTGGGAAACACCCCTCCGGTATTTCGAAAACTCACCCCTCTTCTGGGCCGATAAAGTGCAGACGCCCCTCCTCATGATCCACAACGACGCGGACGGCGCAGTCCCCTGGTATCAGGGCATCGAGTACATCATGGCCCTCCGGCGGCTGGAAAAAGAAGCGTACATGATCAATTACAACGGAGAGGAGCACGGCCTGCGTAAAAGGGTGAACCAGAAGGACTGGACAATCCGCATGGCCGAATTCTTCGACCATCACCTGAAAGGCGCGCCCGCTCCCGAATGGATGACCGACGGGATCAAGGCGTGGGAGAAAGAAGAAGAGAAAAAAACCGAGGAATAATCCAAGATGAAAAAATACATTCTACTATTCTGGCTCGTAGGAGGAATCGGATTCCTTCAATGTAAAAAACCATCTCAGACTGTAATCAGTGAAAATACTCCTACTGAGACCGCTGTCGGGCAGAAAGGCATGGTCAGCACAGCCCACCCATTGGCTACGGAAGCTGGACTGGAAATCCTCAAGGCCGACGGCAACGCCTTCGATGCTGCCGTGGCCATTGCTGCTGCTCTGAATGTCGTGGAACCCATGATGTCGGGCATGGGCGGATATGGAACGATCGTCGTCTGGGACGCCGAGAAAAAGCAGGCCCGATTCCTCAACTCGAGCAGCCGCATTCCCAGATCCGTCGATTCTGATGTGTACCGTCCTCCGACGCCCGGCTACATAGAGAATCGACGCGGAGCCAAGGCGGTCTCCACGCCCGGCAACGTCCACGCCTGGGAGGCCATGTCCGAAGAATACGGAAAGCTTAAATGGAAAAATCCCTTCCAGCCTGCCATCAGGTTGGCTGAAGATGGATTCGTCATCAGCGAGCCTACGGCTCTGATGATCGAACGTGCCTACCCATCCTTTCCGGAACACGCCAAAACCTTCTACGGCCGCGACGGCAAACCGCTCGTAGCGGGCGACCGAATGATTCAGAAAGACCTCGCCCGATCCCTTCGCCTCATCGCGGAGCGGGGTCCGGAAGTGTTTTACGAAGGAGAAATCGGCCGGGCCATCCATGAAACCATGAAGGAACAGGAAGGATTCCTGTCCATCGACGATCTCAAAGCCGACCGGGCCGAATGGTGGGAACCCATTCGAATCCATTATCGAGGATACGAAGTCGTCACGGCTTCGCCCCCTTCCACAGCCTTCCCCTCCCTCATCCGGCTGGGCATGATGAGCCGGTTCGACAACAAAGAATTGGGCCACAACAAGACCGAATATCTCCACCGATTCGCAGAGGTCTCCAAGCACGCTTTCTGGTGCAGGCTAGCCTACGCCGGCGATCCGGATGTCACGCCGCCGCCACTCGACCGCATCCTCTCCGAAACCTACTGGGAAGAAGAAGTACGGAAGATCCATCCGGTCAAAGCGAGGCCCTTCGAGTATCCCGGAATCCTTCCATCTGAAGACCAGCACACGACCCATTTCGTCGTAGCCGACAGGTGGGGCAACATCGTCTGCGCCACGCAAACTCTGGGGAACGCTTTCGGCAGCCGGATCATGCCGGAGGGCACGGGCATCTGGCTGAACAATTCTCTGGCTTACTGCACGTTCGAACCCAAAGACAATCCCATGGACGCCCATGCCGGCCATCACAAACTCTCCGGCGATTGTCCCACGCTCATCCTCAGGGACGGCAAGCCCTGGGTCGCCGTCGGCACGCCGGGCGGACACACCATCGGCCAGACGGTTCCGCAGATGGTCATGAACCTCATCGATTTCGGAATGAACATCCAGCAGGCCATCGCAGCGCCACGGATCAGTTTTATCGAACCCGATATCATCGCCATCGACCGGAGAATACCCGAATCTGTCCGTTCTGAACTCGAAAAACTCGGACACAAAATCAGGGCCACGGGCTCCATCGGCAACGCGCACGGCCTGACGATCGAATACGATTCGAAGGGAAAACCAATCCGTTTCACGGGCGGTTCCGACCCCGGCGGAGAGGGCGTAGCAAAAGGATATTGAATAAACCGATAGTTCACAGATCGATCTTTCAATAAGAGCAACAAGAATCCCTCGTCCTGAAGATCAGGAGGAAAATATGCAGTACAGGAAAATCGTGATTCTCGTCGCCTCGCTTTTTTTCACGATGAACATCGCGTCCGCCCAGGTCCCCTCTCCTGAAAAAATCCTCGGTTTCGAAATAGGAACGGATCGGAAGGTCGCGGACATGCACCAGATCGTCGATTACTTCCGGCGGCTCGATAAGGCGAGCGACCGCATCTCCGTCATTGAAGTCGGAAAAACAACGATGGGCAATCCGTTCATCGTGGCCGTCATCACATCCCAGCAGAATCATACAAAACTCGAAACGTATCGCAAGTATCAGCAGCTCCTGGCCGACCCACGCAAGATCGATGACAAAGAAGCGGAACGAATAATCGCCGACGGAAAAACCATCGTCATGATCAACTGCTCCATCCACGCGTCCGAGATCGGCGCGTCGCAGATGTCCATGCAGCTCGCATACGACTTGGCGGTTAAAAACGACAGAACAATAAAAAATATTTTGGACAACGTCATACTCCTACTCATCCCGATGCACAATCCCGACGGAATCCGGATGGTCGTGGACTGGTACAATAAAAATCTCGACACAAAATACGAAGGCGGCCGCATGCCCTGGCTTTACCATAAGTACGTCGGGCACGACAACAACCGCGACTGGTACATGTTCACGCAGGTGGAATCCCGGCTGACAATCAAAGTCCACAACGACTGGCATCCCCAGATCGTTCTCGACATGCACCAGATGGGCAGCCGCGGCGCCAGACTTTTCGTGCCTCCCTACGTCGATCCCTACGAGCCCAACGTCGATCCCATCCTCACCCAGCAAGTGGCAACTATGGGAACGTTCATCGCCTCGGAATTAACGGCTCAAGGAAAAGGCGGCGTCGTTCACAGTCAGGGGTTCGATGCGTGGACTCCCGCGAGGGCATACCATCATTATCATGGCGGCGTCCGCATTTTAACAGAGGCCGCCAGTGTCAGCCTGGCTACGCCCATAACCGTCGAGTTCGATAAACTCTCCAACGGTGCGAAGAAACCCTTCGTGAGCATGCCCCTCGTTTGGAAGGGCGGAGAATGGACGCTCAAAGATATCGTCGACTACGACTACGCCGCTGCCATGGCAGCATTAATCCACGCAGCCGGTTTGAGGGAAAATTGGCTGCGGAGCTTCTACGCAATCCACAAGAAAGCGGTCGCCCGATCGGAAGCTCCTTACGCATTCATCATCCCCCAACAGCAAAAGGACTATGCCTCGGCAGTTAAAATGATGAACATCCTCCGAATCGGAGGCGTGGACATTCATCGGGCCGACGCTTCTTTCGTCGCCGACGGCTCTTCCTATCCCGAAGGATCGTACATCATTTTCACAGCCCAGCCTTACGGCGGTTATGCGAAAGCCCTCTTGGAGGATCAAGAGTACCCCGAAATCAGGGAGACCCCTGATGGGCCTCTCAAAACACCCTACGACGTCGTAGCCCATACTCTGCCTCGGCTCATGGGAGTGAAATCGATCCAAGTCGAAAAACCGTTCAATGCGGACACTAAAAAATTGACGTCCATTGAGAAGCTCAGAGGAAAAGTCAAAATAAAAGACAACGTTTTCGGGTACGCATGGAGTCATACGACCAACGACGACATCATCGCCCTGAACCGACTGCTGAAAAAAAACTACGCCGTTTCCTGGGCTGCGGAAACTTTCCAAGACGACGGTAAAAAATATCCCACGGGAACGATGATCATCAAGGAAGGTCATGGTGTGACTCAGGACCTCAAGTCCATCACTCAGGACCAATGGGTTCAATTCGATGCCCTGGAATCCGAGCCGCGTATCAAAGTCTACCAAATCAGACCCGTCCGGCTCGGCTTGTACAAAAGCTGGGCGGCTTCCATCGACGAAGGCTGGACGCGCTGGGTGTTGGAGCAATACGAATTTTCCTATCAAAATGTGCTCGATCAACAGATACGGGAGGGAAACCTGGGCGGATCGTTCGATGTCCTCATTATACCCGACCTGACTGAGAATGCGATTGTAAAGGGTCTCTCCGAAAACGACGTCCCCCCTGAATATGCCGGTGGGATCGGTAAGGACGGCGTCCAAAATATCCGTCAATTCATCGAAGAAGGGGGCACCCTCATCACGCTCAATTCGGCTGCTGAGTTTCCTATCAAACAATTCTCTCTGACCGTGGATAATCGTGTCGCAGATCTGGACCGCCGAACCTTCTTCATTCCCGGCTCCATCTTAAAAGTAATCGTTGACAACAGCCATCCCATCGCTTACGGGTACGATAAACAAGCAGAAATCTTCTTCCGAAGGAGTCCGGTCTTCAGCAGCAGGGAAGGCAAAAGCGTACTCAAGTATCCGGCCTACAACCCGCTCTTGAGCGGCTGGATCAACGGCGAAACATTCCTCTTCAATCAAAGCGCCATCGTCGACGTCCCGTTCGGAAAGGGGAAGATCATCCTCATCGGATTTCCCGCTCAGTACAGAGGCCAATCCCACGGCACATTCCGATTCCTTTTCAACGCCATTTTCTACGGACCGGCCGAACTGGGTGATCTGTAGATGGTCAACCCATCGGACGAAAAAGAAGCCTTTAAAAGAGTAGTATTCCGCATATCGAGAACATAGGAGGCGAACATGAAAAAGAGAACATTCATCCATACTTCAAACATCATTGTATTCCTCATTCTCTGTTGGGTACAAGTGAAAGCATTCCAAACCGAAGAGCGCTATTTCGACACCATCTCCGCCAAAAACGAGGCGTTGACCATCGCCATTTGCTATCCATCCACGGGCTCCATTAGAGCCGTCATGGCACTCATGCAAGAAGGCTTCTTCCCGTCGGAAGATGTCATTATCGTGGGCTGCTATCACGAAAAAGAAATCACCAATTACCGGTCGTCACAGAATTATGTCGAGACAAACAACCTCGACTGGTTCAAATTCCACAAAATCATTGGAGACATTTCAAAGGATCACCTCTTCGAAAACAACGCTTGTTCGGACGATTTTAAGAAAATCTTCCGGCTGTCCGACGGCATCATCTTCTTTGGCGGTGCCGATATCCCGCCTGAGATTTTTAAAGAAAAGACGAGCCTCCTCACGGAAATCCGCACGCCGTACAGGCATTACATGGAGCTATCGTTTGTCTTCCACCTGCTCGGAGGATACCAAAACATCCGGTACGACTGTTATCTGCAAACCGGGCCGGATTATCCCGTTCTGGGTATCTGCCTCGGAGAACAGACCCTGAACGTCGGAACCGGAGGAACGTTGATTCAGGACATCTGGTTTGAACAATACGGCAAAACCTACGTGGAAGATGTCATCGCATTGGGAAAGGAAAATTGGCACACCAATCCAGTGCGTCGGCTGTACCCCCTCGATAAACTCACAGGAATCAATTATCACAGGATAAGGCTCGTCGAAAAAAGCAAATTCGGAACGGAAATGGGCTTCACAAAGAACGACACCCCGTACATCCTGAGTTCTCACCACCAAGCAGCGAAAAAACTCGGCAGGGGCATGCGCATTGCAGCCACTTCAATGGACGGCAAGATCATCGAGGCCATCGAACACGATCGCTTCAATAATGTACTTGGCATCCAATTTCATCCCGAATCGCCTTCCAATTATGATCGTCAGAACAAAATCAGAATCACGTTGGAAGACGGTGAAGGATTCAACATCCGCACTTTCCTGGAGAACAACAAGCCGAGTTTCGAGTTCCATGAGAAGCTCTGGGGCTGGTTTGTCGGGATTGCCAGAAAGTATCATGATTCAAAACGGTAAAGGCAATGAGAGCAACCGTGGAGTCGTCTCCGAATATCCTACGGAAAATTATTGAAGGAAAAATGTCTTGCATAATTCCTGTCGATTATATAGATTCAATGGAAATTTTTTCGTCGCATCGTAAAAAACAATACATCCCTTATACAAAACTATTGCTGTCAACGCAAGGATATAAAACAGTCAAGCTCTTTCCAATAAGTATCCAATGCGAAAAAGGAGGAAGAAATGAACATCAAATTATCCAGCGGGAAGCACATTCCGATCGAGATGCACAAGACACGAATGGTCCAGAAAATTGATCTGACGCCGGTGGATGGCAGACTCGAAGCCATGGCTGAGGCGGGCTACAACACATTCCAGCTTAAAACGAAGGACATCTTTCTCGACATGCTTACCGACAGCGGCACCAACGCCATGAGCGACAACCAGTTTGCAAGCTTCATGAACGCCGACGATGCCTACGCTGGAAGCATGACCTTCTACGAATTAGCCGATGCTGTTCAGGATGTTCTGGGCTATAAATATGTGATGAATGTCCACCAGGGCAGGGCAGGAGAACATCTGTTGGCGAAAGCTTTCATCAAGCAAGGCGATGTCGTTCCTACCAACTATCATTTCACCACCACCCGCGTCCATATGGAATTGGCCGGTGCTGAATGTCTGGAGATCTACCACGATGAAGCCCTCGAAACCAAGAGCACCAATCCCTTCAAGGGCAATATGGACCCTCAGAAGTTGAAGGATGTGATCAAAAAATACGGTCGAGATAGGATATCCTACGTTCGGATGGAAGCGACGACCAACCTACTCGGCGGGCAGCCCTTCTCCATGGCCAACCTGAAGGAGATCCGAAGCATCTGCGATAAAAACGATCTCATGCTCGTACTCGACGGGAGTCTGCTCTGCGAGAACGCATACCTTATTATGCAAAGGGAAAAAGAATATAAGAATAAAACAGTCGCTGAAATAGTAAAGGAGATGAACGGCCTCATCGATGTATACTATATGAGCGCAAGGAAAAATACCTGTGTCAGGGGCGGTTTGATAGCCACGAACAAGAAAGAATCATTCGACAAGATGAAGGATTGGTTGCCCGTATACGAAGGCTTCTACACCTACGGCGGTATGTCGCAAAGAGAAGTAGGCATGATGGCAGTGGGCATGAGAGAGATGGTCGATCCTGGTGTCGCCGGCTGTGTTGTAGAACAAGTAAAATATTTTGTTGACAAACTGGAAGAGATCGGTATCCCTGTGGTCACGCCTCCGGGCGGTTTGGCATGCCATATCGACGCGAAAAAGTTTTTACCCCATATACCAAAGGAAGATTACATCGCCGGTGCCTTAACCGCAGCCTTGTATGTCGCATCCGGTGTGCGTTCCATGGAGCGCGGCACGATTTCGATGGACAGGGACAAAGACGGAAAAGAACTCTACGCGGATTTGGAACTCACGAGAATCGCCATCCCCAGAAGAGTCTACTCCGTTTCGCACATCGAATATGTCGTGGACCGGTTGGATTGGTTATACAAAAACCGGGAATTGATCAAAGGATTGAAATTCGTCGAGGAACCACCCGTGCTCCGGTTCTTCGTCGGAAAATTGGAGCCGTTGGACAACTGGGGTGCCAAGCTGGCTAAAAGTTTTAAAGACGACTTCGGTCCTAATCAATAAGAATAGAACACGAAAACGGGTCGGGCACGGCATCCGGCGATACACCCCGGATAGTCTGCTCGACCCATTTTTTTCGATGCAGCCTCCCAAGATGCGCTCAACTTTTTTATAAGACGATGTATCGGCAATGACATGAGAAAGGACCCTGCATGGCTTTGGTATTGAACAGAAAAGACATCATGTCCGTCTTGGACATGAAGAGCTGTATGGACGTTGTCGAAAACGCCTTCGCAGAGCTGGCCAACGGAACGGCCGACCTGCCCCTGAGGATCAACATCAAGCCGCCCGACGGCCTTTCGCTTTACATGCCGGCCTATCTGCAGGAGATGGGAGCCTTGGCGTGCAAAGTCGTGACCGTGTATAAAAACAATCCTTCCCGATTCAACCTGCCGACGATTTTCGGCAAAGTCCTGCTCCAGAATCCCGAAACCGGCGACGTCATCTGCATCATGGACGGGGGATACCTGACCGCCGTCAGAACGGGAGCCGGGTCCGGCGTGGCCACGAAATTCCTGGCCAGAAAGGACAAGGGACAGGTGGTCGGAATCTTCGGCGCGGGCGTCCAGGCGCGAACGCAGCTCTGGGCCGTGACCGTTGCGAGAAAAATTTCGAAATCGTTGGTATACGACGTATCCGCCGATGCCGCTCATCGCTTCGTCACTGAAATGAGCGAACAGCTGAACATCCCCGTCAAGAAAGTCGATTCTCCCGAAAAAATCTTGGAAGCGGACATTCTGTGCGCGGCCACGTCTTCTCCTTCGCCCCTGTTCGACGGCTCCAAAGTCAAGGAAGGAACGCACATCAACGGCATCGGGAGTCATACGCCCAACGCACGGGAATTGGACACGACCATCATCAAACGTTCCAAGCTCGTCGGGGATTCGAAAGAGGCATGCTTCAACGAAGCCGGCGACATCATCATCCCCCTGAAGGAAGGGGCCATCGACGAGTCCCATTTCCATGCCGAGCTGGGCGAAGTGATCACGGGCAGGAAATCGGGTCGGACGGACGACGCCGAAATCACGATCTTCAAATCCAACGGCCTGGCCATACAGGACGCCGCCACCGCAAAACTCGTCTACGACAAAGCCGTCGAAGCGGGCGTCGGTGTGGAGGTAGAAATTTGACCATCTTGCCTTTTTGCCACGTCGATGAGGCTTCTGTATCGGGTAACGGATAATCGGACCATGCCACGAATCAAACTAAAACCGCTCCATCACTATCCATTCAACACGGACATCACAGTCAGGACGACTGACCTGAACTACGGCGGCCATCTGGGGAATGACACCCTCCTGTCCCTCATCCACGAAGCCCGCGTGGCCTTCCTCGCTCATCACGGATTCTCAGAGCGCGACTGCGGCGGCGTCTCTCTCATCCTGGCCGATACCGCCGTCAACTACAAAGCAGAAGCCTTCGCCGGCGACATCCTCCGGTTTGAAGTCGCGGCCGGCGAGCCGACCCGCTGTGGATTTCGATTGTTCTATCGAGTCTCCCGACCCTCGGACAAAACGCTCATCGCCCTCGTAGAGAACGGAATGGTCTGCTTCGATTATCCATCCAGAAAGCGCATGCCATTGCCCAATGCAATTCAGAATCTCTGTACGGATGATGCGTCCACAACCTTGAAAAAGGAGACTCAACAATGAACGAAAAATGCATCATCTCCCACGACCTCGGAACGAGTTCAGACAAAGCCATCCTCGTCACGGTACACGGACAGATCGTCGACGAGGCAAGGCAGGAATACCCGATGTATCATCCCCATCCCGGCTGGGCCGAGCAGGACCCCCTCGATTGGTGGAACGCCGTCTGCGGAACCACGCGCGCCGTTTTGAAGAAGACCAAAACGAAACCCGAAGATGTCGTCGGCATGACCTTCGCATCACAAACCCAGGGTCTCGTGCCCATCGCCCAAGACGGAACGCCGCTGCGACGCGCCATGTCCTGGCTGGACGGACGGAGCGCCGACATTCTCCGAGAAAAATTGTGGACGCCCCCGCGCGTCATGGGATACAACATTTTCCACATACTCAGATTCATCATCATCACTGGGGGGAGTCCCGGCCAGACGGGCAAGGACCAGATCGGTAAAATCTTTTGGCTCAGAGAATACGAGCCCGAGATCTACTCAAGGGTGCACAAATTCATCGACGTGAAGGACTACATCATCTACAAATTGACCGGACGATTCGTCACATCGGCGGACATTGCCTACATCTGGTGGCTGATGGACACGCGAAAAAAACGTAACCGCTGGCATCCGGCATTATGCAAGCTCGCTGGCATCTCTCCCGACCAGCTGGCCGAAGTGAAAGAAAGCGCGGCCATCGTCGGTCAACTCACACCCGAGGCAGCGGAAAAAACGGGCCTTCTCACAACTACGCCCATCATCAACGGCGCGGGAGACCTGAGCGCCGCAGCCCTCGGTTCAGGTGCCATCGACGAGGGAGAGCTACACATTTGCCTCGGAACGAGCGGCTGGGTCGCAGGCCACTTTGCGAAGCGCAAAATCGACATCCCCCACTACACGGGATGCGTCGGCAGCGCCTATCCTCAGAAATATTATCTGGGAATGGCGCACCAGGAAACAGCCGGCATCTGCCTCGAGTGGCTGAAGAACAAAGTCCTCTACCACAAGGATCAGCTCAAGAAAGAGTACCACGCATCCGAAGTGTACGAAATCTTAGACGAATTGGCCGAAAGGGTCGGCCCTGGCGCGAACGGCCTGATGTTCACGCCATGGATGTACGGCGAGCGCTGTCCCTTAGACGACGAGTACGTCAGGGGCGGCCTGTTCAACGTCGGGCTGAACCATTCGCGCGAGCACCTCGTCCGCGCCGTGTTCGAGGGCATCGCATTCAACACGCGGTGGGCTATGGAAACGCTGGAGAATTTATACGCTCCCGTCCGGCAGCTCAACATCGTGGGCGGAGGCGCGAAGAGCGACATCTGGTGCCAGATCATGGCGGACATCACCAACCGAAAAATCAACCGTGTGTCCGATCCCCAGCAGGCCGGAGCCAAGGGCGTGGCCTTGCTCGCCAGCATGACGCTCGGTTATATCAAATCATACGAAGACATCAAGAAGCACATCAAAATCGACAGGAGCTTCTCGCCCGCTCCTGAGAATCGAAAGCTGTACGACAACCTGTTTAAAGAGTTCAAAAATATTTACAGGCAAAATAGAAAATGGTACCGAAGAATGAATCAACATCAGGCAGGACAAAAATGACCAAAATCAACTTATCCGAATTCTGCGCGCCGGGCGCTACAGCCAAGGAAGAAATGATCGACATCACGGAGAACGTAGCCCTCCGCGTCTTCACATTCACTCCCGCTGAGGACAGGGGGAATCCGACCGTCCTCTTCGTCGCCGGCTGGATCTCCGTCATCGAGGCGTGGAAGGTCGTGCTCCGTGAGATGACAAATGACTTCACCATTTATTACATCGAAACCCGGGAGAAAATCTCGTCCCGCGTAAAAGGCAAAGCCGAATACAGTACGGAAGCTATCGGCAAGGATATCGTCGCCATGACTTCCCATCTCAACCTGAGGGACGGCAGCTACATCCTGTCAGGAAGCTCCCTCGGCGCCACGGCCATACTCGACTGCTGCCGACACCTGAAACACCACCCTCGATGTCTCGTCCTCATCAATCCTAACGCCGTCTTCCGCGTGCCCATTATCTGGAAGGCCGTCGTCTATCTGTTCTATCCTCCTTTTTGGAGCGTCATCAAACCCGTCGTGAAGTGGTACCTGAGGACGTTCCGGATGGATGTGGAGAGCGACCGTGCTCAGTACGAGAAATACTGTAGCGCACTCGACGGCGCCGACCCGTGGAAATCGAAGAAAGCAGCCATGGCGCTTTGGAATTATCAGGTCTGGGATCGTCTGGAAAACATCCCCTACCCTGCCCTCATCGTCGGTGCGTCGAAGGACAAGCTGCACGAGCCGGAGAATCTGAAAAAAATAGTCTCGCTGATGCCGCGGGCTACATATCTGGATATGGTGACAAACGCAGCCGCTCATAGTAAATTGATGTTCGAAGCCCTGCGAGAATTTGTTGCGCAGTGCAGGAGCGAAAGATGAAACAGCAACATATAAAAAGGCTCTTCTCATCCATCGTGTTGCTCTTGACATGTTTATGTCGTCTATCGACAACATCGCCCCCCCATCCATACGGCCCCATCCCATCTCCCTGCCAGCTCACATGGCACGAGCTGGAATACTGCGCCTTCATCCACTTCAACATGAACACTTTCACAGACCGCGAATGGGGCGACGGTACGGAAGATCCTGAACAGTTCAAGCCAACCGAACTCGACTGCAGACAGTGGGCGCGTGTGTGTAAAGAGGCTGGCATGAAAGGCATCATCCTCACGGCCAAACATCACGACGGCTTCTGCCTCTGGCCTTCCAAATTCACGGAACACACCGTGAAGAACAGCCCGTGGAGAGAGGGCAAGGGCGACGTGCTCCGGGAACTGTCGGAAGCGTGCCGCGAATTCGGCCTGAAATTCGGCGTGTACCTCTCCCCCTGGGACCGGCGCGAACCGTCCTACGGCGACTCTCCCCGATACAACCAGCATTTCAAGAATCAGCTGACAGAGGTCTTGACACAGTATGGAGATATCTTCGAAGTCTGGTTCGACGGTGCCTGCGGCGAGGGCCCCAACGGGAAGAGGCAGGTGTACGATTGGCCCGGTTTCATCGACGTCGTCCGAAAGCACCAGCCCGGCGCCGTTATCTTCAGTGACGGTGGACCCGATGTCCGGTGGGTGGGAAACGAGAACGGCTTCGCCAACCCCACAAACTGGTCGCTCCTGCGCCGGGACGAGGTCTATCCGGGATACCCCGACTATCACGAGCTGACCTCCGGCCATGCCGACGGAACCCACTGGGTCCCCGCCGAATGCGATGTCTCCATCCGTCCTTCCTGGTAC
>JBDRSZ010000404.1:0-11167 GCA_043824415.1 bacterium
TCCTTCACCGAAGTCCCCGGAATCGTCTTCTCCAGCTCCTCCATCCGTTTCTGAAATTGCTCAAATTTCGGCCTGAGGGCTTCGCGCTCCTGCTGGGACATTCCGCGCATCTCGCGCCGGTCGGGCAGATTCATTTCTGTCCGTAAATCCTCAACCGCCTTTCTATGCTCCGGTGTTTCAGGTTTCAGGTAGCCGCCCAGCGCGACGATCTGAATCACGCCGCCGTTCTTTTTAAGGGCTTTTAACTGATCGTCCGTCAGATTCCGCTTGTTGGGATTCACACCGCTGCAGCCGGAGTGGGTAGCGATGATGGGCGCCTTCGACACTTCGATCAGATCGAAGAAAGATTTTTCAGAAATGTGAGACACATCGCACATGATGCCCAACCGGTTCATCTCGGCCACGACCTGTTTGCCGAATTCGGACAGTCCGTTGTGCAGGGGCTTCTCCGGACTGGAAGAATCGCAGATCTGGTTGTGCCGGCTGTGGCTCAGCGTGATGTACCGCGCGCCCAGATCGTAATATTTCTTCACGAGGGACAGATCCATACCGATCGGATAGCCGTTCTCGATGCCGATGAGAATGACCCGCTTCCCCGTCTTTTCGATCCGTACCACATCATCCGGCGTTTTAGCGAGTTCGCAGCGGTCTGGATACATCGTCTCCGTCAGACGGTGAATCGCTTCGAATTTGGCCATAGCGTTCTCATAGCCCGCTTTGTACCCTTCTTCATCCAACCCGTCTCTCCGCTGTCCCACAAATACGGCCAGAAACACGCCGTCCAAACCCCCTTTTTCCATCTTCACGAGGTCGCATTTCAGGTTGGGATTGTCGATACCCGGATCGACTCTCTCCGTCGCGTAATTGGATGAAATGTCCACGTGCGTGTCGAGCGTAATCGCTTCCTTGTGGATGCGCTCGGCCACCTGAGCGATCTGTTCTTCATTCATCTGTTTCGAACACGCAAAACAGAACACCACGCACGACAGCAGAAGACAGAGAACACCGTTTGTGATTCGTCTGTGTTTCATCGTTCGTTCCTCCATTTTACTTGATTCCCAATACTCTTGTTAAAATTTTCGAGACGAATTCTATCGGACAAAATAAAAATACACAAAAAAATTCCCATGTCAAAGTCCAAAATCGGAATTTTAATGCTGACATTTTTTTATATTCTCAACCTCCGATGGGCGCACCGGGCGGAGGAGCGAGCGGCTCGACAATTTGAAAACCACTGGGATCACTTTGGAAACGCTCGATCTCGGAAGCGGCATAAAGGAGCTGTGCCTTCTGACTTTCATCCTTTTCTGATTTTACCCGCTTCTTCAGCCAGTCCTTCAGCTCGTCGATCTTCAGCCAGGCAACGGCGCGCACTTGAGGCGAGGTCCTCTCATAGTCTGCCACCTCCATCAATTCGGTGAGGACGACATAATTGACGATGCGCTGGATCTCCGATTCGATACCCTGCTTCGGACTGGTCTTCCACGTAAAAGAAACAAGCTCATCGATGACCTCCGAAAACCCGGGCAGGGATGCATCGCGGGCGTGGTATTCGATCAATCGGGCAGCCCGCTCAGGATACAGGAGACATTCCACAGTCATGTTCGCCACCGTCTCGGCAGCGCCAAGCGGGTCGAACACGATGCCCGTATTCCCCGGGAAACACTCCCTGTGATGACCGTAGCCGGGTGCTCGGGGAGGCAGGATGGCTAACAATTTTTCGGGAATGACCAAATTTTTCGGATCGATCGTCATGAGGAGCGCGCGCAAAGCGCGGCGTTGTTCAGAGGCCGGTACGAGTGCCGGCGGTTTCTGCGCACCCCCGCGAACCGTATGATTGTAGTACAGCCCGCCCAAAACACTCGCCGCCGCATCAATCTGGTACCTGTGGAACAGGTAGACGGGAACGAGCACTTCTTCGAGCGTGCAAAGCGGATCTCCGACACGCACCTTCGATTCGGAAAAATTGTTCAGTGCAATCTGACGGACGCGCATCTTGTGCTCCAATTCGTCCACCGGATCCGTCCCGTTGTCCCAGTCGTTCGAAAGCGGATGCGCACCGCCCGCAGGGGATGCGTCCTGGTTCGTCAGGTAGAGCAATCCTCGTGAGAAGGCTTTGTCAAGGATAGCCTTGAGTTCCTTCTCCTCATCCACGCCGTCCGGAAAATCCTGATACCCGTACGCGATATACACCTTATCCCACTCTCCGACACCCGTATCGTACGCATCTGAAAGGTCGAGCTTTCCGTCATCATTGATTTTAATTCGGGGATGCGGATAGTCCATCACGGACGCTCGGTCGTTCACACTCGACGCGTAGTTGTGTCCCACGCCCAACGTGTGGCCGACCTCGTGGCAGGAGAGCTGGCGGATGCGCGCCAAGGCCATCTCGACCATCGGGTCCGTCTCCCCTGCCTTCCCCTCGTACGCACCCACGAGCCCGAGGGCGATCATGTAATCCTGACGAATCCGCTGCGAGCCCAGCGTGATCTTCGCCTTGAGGATTTCCCCCGTCCGAGGATCCGTCACGCTGCCTCCGGAAGACCAGCCGCGCGTAGCCCGATGAATCCAATTGATGACGTTGTACCGAATGTCCATCGGATCCGCGTCCTCTGGTAGCAATCGGACCTGAAAAGCGTTCCGGTATCCGATGGCCTCAAACGCCTCGTTCCACCATGCAGCACCCTCGATGAGGGCGGAACGGATGAGCTCCGGCGTACCTCGGTCGACGTAGTACACGATGGGCTTGACCGGATCGCTCATCTCAGCGTTAGGATCGATCTTTTTCAGTCTGTGGCGCGTGATGAACCGTTTCTGAAGAGGCTGATCGATGGGAGCGGCAAAATCCATGTAGTCCGCGCTGCCGAACATCGAACGGGGATCGTACGTGCGGGGCTCGTATCCATCATCGGGAAGCTCGACGAACGAATGATGCTCCCGGAGTGTCACAGAAGACGGATCTGGCGTGACTTGCCGGACAAAGCCACCGGGGTTGTTCGACGTGAACGTCAGGATCGTCTCGATCTCCGTGTTCTTCGGAAAGTTCTTTGTGTTGGGAAGGTAAAAAGCGGAACGGGAGAGGTCGACCCTGTAATCGCCCTGATCGCTCCGCTTCAGCGTACCCACGACGTTCTGGACATCCTGCAGGAGAAAATCGGTCGCGTCGACCAGGACTTTGCCCATCTCCTCGGCTTCCACCTTGAATCCCCAGATCACCGACCTGGCGAACGCATCTTCCACGTCCTTCCTTTCGACCGGATTGTCGCTCAACGCCCGGAATTCGTAGTTCGGCTGCATCAGAAGGACTTTTGGGCCAATACGTACGAACTTGAGAATGCGCGACCTGCCCAAGCTGTTGCGGTCGAGTCCCACGTCGTTCGAACCCAACCCGGCCGGAAGCGAGCTGTAGTATAAAAATTCAGTGTCCAACTTATCGACTTCCAGCCAGATTTTGCCCCCTTTCTCGTCCCAGTAGAAAGGAATGAAACCCGGATATTTTTCCATACCAGCCGTCTTTTCTGCGATGGGCTTCGTCTGCCCCAAGACGCACGAAACGAGAAGTACGACAATCAAAACCGAACTGAATCGCTTCATAGCAAACCTCCATAGGTAATAATGATGATCGAATGGGTCTTATCTTTTATCTTTTATCTTTTATCTTCTGTCTTCTTTCTTTTATCTTCTTTCTTCTGTCTTCGGTCTCCGGTCTCCTGTCTCCTATGTTCTGTCTCTTCCCCACTCGTGTACGAAAGCAGCATAAAACGCCGCAGCTCTTACGAGATCCTCCGCTTTGACTTGATCCTGCGTCGTGTGTGCGTATTTTTCTTCCCCGGGGCCGAACCCGATCGTCGGGATGTCGAATAATCCTTTCGTCGCGACTCCGTTCGTCGAAAAAGTCCACACGCCCACATGGGCGTGCTGCTCGAATTGGGTTTCGTAAGCACGGACTGCTGTTCGAACGAGATGATGATCCTCCTCCATCAGCCACATCGGAAAATACGCCTTGATGGGGATCTTCAACCCGGTATAACTGACAACCTCATACCCCGGCACGAAGACCTTCGCTCCCGCCTTTCCAACCGACGGTAGATTTTCGATCTCCTGCACGGCGCTCTCAAGAGAATCACCCACCGTCAACCGCCGGTCTAAATGGAGAGTCGCGCTGTCCGGTACGGCGCACAGCGAAGGTGCTGTAGATCGAATATCCGTCACTGCGACGCTTCCTTTGCCCAGGATGGCATCACCGGCCAGTCGTTCGTTCAGCCGCTCGACATCCTGAACGATGCGAGCTGCCCCGTATATGGCGTTCTCCCCTCGCTCCGGTGCAGAGCCGTGGCAAGAAACGCCGCACATATTCACCTTCATCTCCATCCGTCCGCGCTGGCCGATGCGGATGCCCAAGTTCGACGGTTCGGTCAGGAGAACAGCCTCCGGCCGGATTTTATCCTGCTCGACGATGAATCGCCAGCATAGACCCTCGAAGTCTTCCTCCAAGACAGAAGCGACCACGAGCAAGGAAACGTCAGGAGGAAAACCCGTCTGCTTCAGGATTTTCCCCGCATACACAGCCGATGCCAGCCCCCCCTTCTGGTCCGCTGCACCGCGTCCGTAGATCAAGCCATCTCGGTAGCCGCCACCGAAAGGATCGACTTCCCAGGTATCCGGATTCCCCACGTCCACCGTATCGCAGTGTCCGTCGATGGCGAGCACGCGTTTCCCACTTCCCAGCCGTCCGAACAGGTTTCCCAAGCTATCACACCAGACCTCATCGTAACCAATTTTCTCCATCTCCTCCCGAATCCTCGAAACGACTGCTCCCTCCTTCCCTCCCGTGGACGGAATGGCGATGGTATCACGAAGAAAACGAATTAGATCATCCCGAAAAGAATCAGCGATCGAAATCATTTGATGCCGTCAAATAGGATTATGAATGTTTGTATTGGACGAAAGTGTTAACGCATCCTCAGACAGGATGCGATTCAGTAGATGGAAGTGTAATGATAAACTCTGAACTCACCCCCACCTCACTTTCCACACGAATTTGACCCTTATGCAAATCCACGATCCACTTGGAAATCGCCAGGCCCAACCCAGTTCCTCCGAGTTCGCGAGAACGGGATTTATCCACCCTATAAAATCTGTCAAAGATTTTATTGATGTCTTCAGCGGGAATACCGACACCGGTATCTGCGACACGAATCACTGCAAAATCCCTCTTCTCCTCAAGGGCAATGCTCACTTTTCCTCCTTGAGGCGAATATTTGATCGCATTTTCGATCACATTCCACAGCAGACGGGTCAGCAATTCCTCGTTGCCCTTGATCACGACGCTGTCGTTCTTCTTGAGTTCAATCGTGAGTTGCTTCTCCGCGGACAGCACGAGGGCGTCCTCGTATATCTCTTGAATGATTTTACTGAGATCGACAATCTTAAAATGATATTCGATCTCGCCCGTATCCAGACTGTGTATGAGAAGCAGCTTTTCGGCAACAGAGGACAGATACTGGATTTCTTCAAGAAGGCTCTCTAATGCGTTCGAAATATTCTCCGGGCATCGATCATCCTTCAGAAGTTCTTCAATCTCTCCGCGAACGATCGTCAGCGGCGTCCGAATCTCGTGAGCCGCATCGTGGGAAAACTGTTGTGCCATCGTGAATGATTTTTCCAATCGGTCGATCATCAAGTTGAGTGTGAGGATGAGCTGTGTAATCTCGTCTTTATCGGAGGGCACAGGAATTCGTTCACTCAGATTCTTCGACGTAATCCGAGATGCTGTATTCGTGATCTGCTTGATCACTTTTAAAGAACGCTGCGTAACCACATATCCGCACAGGATGGAGAGGATAATTCCGAATGGAAGAACGAGAGAAAAAATCTGGAGGATCCTTTTTTGAAGGGAGCGGATCGTCGACAGTTCGTAACCCACATAAATCGTATATCCGACTTTATAAATAGCTGCCATGCTGAATGGAGTGTTGGCGAATGTGACCGTGGGTGTCTCTCTCTCCTTAATTTGCAACCGTTCAAGTTGAGGTTTGAGGCCGCTATACTTCCGAGAAAGATACATGATGGTATCTCCGCAATAGACAAGGAGGACATACTTATCATCGACCACATCCGTGTACTCCCTGATGTCGTAGAAATTATATCGTCGTCGCGAAACGATGTAATCGAGAAAATCGTCGTCGCAACGGGGAGGTCTTTGGGTATCCCGGAGTAATTTCTCGATCCATTGAATTTTCTCTAAGAGGTTTTTATCCACATTTTGACGCAACTGGTAACCTAAAAGAGTGTAGAGAACTCCAAACACGATGATGAGGATTCCTGAGAGAAGGCCAGTGTACCATAGGATAATTTTAAGCTTGTACCGACTCACAATGTCACCCCTTCAGGATTTGAACATATACCCGTACCCTCTGACTGTCTGGATAAATTTCTTTTCGTATCCTTCGTCGATCTTGTTTCGCAGTCGATTGATGTACACATCGATGAAGTTCGTACCCCGGTCAAAATCGTAGTGCCAGACATGCTCTGAAATCGTCGAACGGTTGAGCGCTCGGTTGGCATTGTAAGCTAAAAATTCCAACAGCGAATACTCTTTGGCCGACAGTTCGATGAGATTGCAGCCTCGGACCACCTCACGGTTGATGGGATTGATCGTCAGATCGTCAAACACCATGATCGGATCTTTCTGCGGATGACTTCTCCTGAGCAGAGCTCTCACCCGTGCAAGGAGTTCACCGAAGGCGAACGGCTTGACGAGGTAATCATCCGCACCTAAGTTCAATCCCTCGATGCGATCCTCAACATTCCCCTTGGCAGTGAGTATTAAAATTTGAGTGGATACTTTGTCTTTTCTGACCTGTCGCAGGAGAGAAAGACCGTCTATTTTGGGAAGCATTAAATCGAGGATGATGACATCGTACGAGGCGTCGTAAGTTTTTTCGAATCCCTCATTTCCGTCACGTGCGACATCAACGATGAACCCCTCTCTCTCGAGGCCATTCTTGATGAAAGATGCAACCTTTTTCTCATCCTCAATGATCAGTAATTTCATGCGTAAGATTCCTGAACTTCTCAAATATAAATCTTTTTCTACCAAGAAACAAGCCGTAAAGGGAAAAATAGTAATCCCATCACAATTTTTAATCTGTTTGTAATGTGTGTGTAATCGTATTTTCATTTTAACGATTTATATTTAATAAAATCAGTGGCTGCATGGTCGATGTTCAATAGACACGATCGATGGATACGGGAAGGAGGACTGAATGCAATCTTACAATTCATCTTCTAAACGCCAGAATAACGAATCTCCGAACCAATTCAACCGAAATCTGAACGGGCTCACTCTGCTCGTATGCAGTTTCCTCCTATCATCATGCCTTTTCTCTCAAACCAAAGAAGTGTTCATTTCAAGAACAGACAGTCCGCCCAAAATCGATGGAGAACTCGACGATGCTGTCTGGCAGACGTGTGAGAAAAACGCTGGCTTCATTCAATTTGATCCATATAATGGTCAGCCAGCGACCGAAAACACATCAGTAATGATAACCTATGATGCAGATAATTTATATGTCGCATTCAAATGTGATGATCGTGAACCTTCAAAAATTGCCGCCTATTTGACACCGAGAGAGCAATTCGATGCTAATGATTATGTCACCTTAATATTAGATACGTTCGATGATCAACGAACATCATATTCTTTTATCATCAATCCGAAGGGTGTACAAAAAGATGAACCTGGTGATTATCTTTGGGTTTCCGCCGCCCTCATCACATCGGAAGGCTGGCAAGCTGAGATGAAAATTCCTTTCAAGTCGATACGATTCCCAAAAGATGACATTCAAACCTGGGGAATCAACTTTGAACGGTATATATTTAGACTCCAAGAAACGGATTATTTTACTCGTGTAGGTCGGGATGATGTGTTCTTAGAGAAAACGGCACAATTAATTGGATTAAACCAAATACGGGGTGGAAAGAACCTGGAATTTTTTCCTTATGGGGGCTTCCGCAGCTCTCGGTCGGGAGACGAATCGGAGCAGAAATTTGCCGGCGGATTGGATGCAAGATATGCCTTAACCTCGGATTTGAATCTCGATCTCACGATGAGCCCCGATTTCTCTGAAGTCGAATCCGATCCGTTTTTCTATCAACTCTCTCCTTATGAATACCAGCTTCAGGAAAAAAGGCCGTTTTTTCAGGAAGGAAGCCGTTATTTCCCGGGCGAACATTGGGGGCCGAGTCTTTTCTATTCGAAGCGGATAGATAATCCAAGGGTTGCTGGTAAGATTTCTGGCAGACAGGGCAAATACACCATCGCAGCGGTTGGAGCCATCAACAAGGAAGAGATCGAAGACGGAACTATCGGTGCGTTCAGCCTGCAGAGGGATGTGTTCAAGTTCTCAAAAGTGGCGACCATGTTTTCAGGGTATTCAAATCGCGATTTCCGAAATTTCAACGGCAAGTTCAATTTCGATCTGAAATTCTCTGAAATATTCTCCTGGGACGGATCTGTCCAATTCGCACATAATTCGGACACACCTGACTCGCAAAACAAGTTCTATAAAACATCCATTCATTACGATCCAGATGAAGGATGGAATGGTTCTTTGATGTTCGAACGAATTGAAAAACACTTTGAGCCCAGGGCCGGCATCTGGGAGGAAACGGATCGGCAGAGTCTTTTCTTTCATCCCGGATACAGTTTTCGTTTGAATAAAAAAGGGATTAAACAAATCGAATTTGAATGGTTTGTTGATATTGTTCAGACTGCTGACGGCAAACCCCTTGGATACGACATCAGACCACTGGAATTGAAACTGTCTACACTGAAAAATCACTTCGTTAATTTAGATATTAATCTTGGACGTACAAAAGTACAATTGAGACAGGATGGTTCGTTATACTGGCATGACCGTTATTTCCAGGAGAGAGAATTCGAACTCAGGGCATCTTACGAGGGGAATCGTTTCTACCAATTTAGTTCATCCTTTGAATTCTCGGAAACCCCGGTTTATAATTCTGATTTTACAGAGGCCTATGACGGGCGCGGATTAGAAGGCGAATTTTCACTCTCATTACGGCCGACTTCTACGATTAAACTTTCTATTGGAACCGAATACACCAAACAATCAAAAAAAGAAGATGGAAGCACGTTGTTTGAGGGGGCACTCAGCACGATGGGATTCAACTGGCAAATCACGCGTTACGTTTTTTTCAGTACGGTTCTTCAACACGATTCATACGCCGATCGGATGAAAATCGATGCGCTCTTGGGGATAGAGCTTGGCATGGGGAAAACCCTCAGCATATCCTACAAAAGCAGAGGCGCAATGCCGTTGAGAAAAGCCATTGTTGGAGATGAAGCAAGTACATTGCTGATGAAAGCGTCGTATTTGTTTCGGATATAACCTTAGTACGGAAATAGGAGCAGTAAATGCAAGCTCAAACAAGATATTCTCAATACGCATATGGCCATTTTCGAATCAGATCAAATCGACATATGAATTGTCTCGCTTTACTCATGTTCGGCTTTTTCATTTCATCGTCTCTCTTTGCCCAGAACAAAGAGATCCGTATTTCAAGGACCGATTCCCCTCCCAGGATCGACGGGGAACTGAACGATCCTGTCTGGCAGACGTGTGTGAAATTCGACGGCTTCGTTCAATTCGACCCGTTCAATGGGCAGCCGGCATCTGAGAATACATCGGTACGATTGGCCTATGATGCGGACAACCTGTATGTGGTATTTAAGTGCGATGATCGTGAAGCTTCAAAAATCGCCGCCCACTTGACACCAAGAGAGCAGTTCGATTCGAATGATTATGTCACTTTGATATTAGATACATTCGATGATCAGCGAACATCATATTCCTTTACCGTCAATCCCAAAGGCGTACAAAAGGATGAGCCAGGAGATTATCTCTGGGCTTCCGCTTCCCGAATCACCTCAGATGGATGGCAGGCCGAATTGAAGATTCCGTTCAAATCGATACGATTCTCAAAGGATGAGACGCAAGTATGGGGTATCAACTTTGAACGCTATATCTTTCGGCTCCAGGAGACGGATTATTTTACCCGGGTGGGCCGGGATGATGTTTTCCTAGAGAAAACAGCGGAATTCAGGGGATTAAGCCAAATTCGGGGTGGAAAGAATCTGGAATTTTTCCCATATGGAGGCTTTCGCAGCTCTCAGTCCGGAGATGAATCGGAGCAGAAATTTGCGGTGGGATTGGATGCCAAATATGGCATCACCTCAGATTTGAATTTAGATGTCACCATGAGCCCCGATTTTTCTGACGTCGAATCCGATCCGTTTTTTTATCAACTTTCTCCTTACGAATACCAGCTTCAGGAGCAAAGACCCTTTTTTCAGGAAGGAAGCCGTTATTTGCCAGACAACAAACTTTTCTACTCGAAACGTATTACCAATCCCAGAATGGCGGGCAAGCTGACCGGCAAGCAGGGCAAATACACAATTGGGGCGGTTGGCGCCATCAACAAGGAAGACATTAAAGACGGAACCATTGGCGCCATCAGTTTGCAGAGGGATATTTTCAAGTTCTCTAAAGTGGCAGCCATGTTTTCAGGATATTCGAATCATGATTTCGAAAATATCAATGGCGAATTGAATCTGGATCTGACCTTTTCAAAAAAACTCTCATGGAGTGGGTTTCTCATCGCAACCCATAATTCTGATATAAAAACATCTCAAAACAAGTATTACAAAACCTCCATTGATTATACTCCCGACGAAGGGTGGCGTGCATCCGCCTATTTTGAGAGGATTGAAAAAAACTACAAACCCAGAGCGGGAATTTGGGGTGAAACTGATCGTCAGAGTTTTTTCTTTCATCCAAAGTACCGGTTTCGCATCAATAAAAACGGTATCAAACAACTCGAATTTGAATGGTTTGTTAAAATAAATCAGGCAGCTAACGGGACTCCTCTCGGATACACTATCCGGCCTTTTGAAGTGAAGCTAACGACATTAAAAAATTACTTTGCCAAGTTTGACATTCGTTTGGGACGCACAAAAGTACAATTAAAACAAAATGGTTTGTTATACTGGCATGACGGTTATTTCAACCAGAAACAATTCAAACTCGAAGGATCTTACGATGGAAATCGTTTTTACCAGATTGATCATTCCTTTATATTC
>JBDRSZ010000405.1:0-5981 GCA_043824415.1 bacterium
TCTCTTTGTCTCTCCCTCAAGGGAGAGATGATGATTGAAACATTCTCTAGCGAACCCTTGATAAACAAGACATTTTTAAAAAACGTTCTGATAATCAGTTCATTCTTTAATTTTGCCAAAGTCCAGTACTTGGCCTGGGAGTCTGTTTTGATGAATCCAAAAATTCTAATGGTGGATGACGAGCCCGCCACGCAGTTTGGGTATTCCAAGTATCTGACAAAAGCTGGATACGTTCTAAAGACCGTTTCCACCCTTGCTGAAGCGAGGGAGGAGATCGTGTCCAGAAAGTTTGACGCGATTCTTTTGGATATGAACTTACCGAATGGAAACGGGATGGATTGGATTAAAGATGTCCGACGGGACTATCCTGACATTGCGGTGATCATCATTACCGGACACGGTGACGTCCCTTTAGCTGTGGAGGCGATGCGCAGGGGCGCCGATCATTTCTTAACAAAACCTGTTAACCTGGCTGAATTGGATGTATTCTTAAAAAAAAGCCTGGAATTAGGCAACCTGAGGAAGAATCAATTAACAACACAGCGATTGAAGAAAAAATTTGAACCCTTTTTTGGTCAGAGTCATTCGATACAAAAAATAGTTGAACTCGCCACGCTTGCATCGGAGAGCGACTCGACAGTCCTCCTTCAGGGAGAGACGGGGACAGGAAAAGGCGTGCTGGCGCGGTGGATCCATGAACGAAGCCGTCAATGCTGCGCACCCTTTGTAGAGATCAACTGCACGAGTCTAAAGGGTGAACTGCTGGCCAGCGAACTATTCGGCCATACGAAGGGGGCTTTTACGTCGGCCGTGAAGGATAAGCAGGGGCTCATTGAAGTAGCGGACGGCGGCACTCTGTTCCTGGATGAAATCAGCGACATGGATGCGGCTGTTCAGGCTCAATTCCTGAAGGTGATTGAGGAGAAAGAGTATCGCAGGCTGGGAGAGGTCAAGGTACGGAGGAGTGAATTCCGTTTAATCTGTGCGACCAATCGAAATCTGATGGAGGAAATAAAAGAAGGAAGATTTCGCCAGGACCTGTTGTACCGCATTAATGTTTTTCCTATTCCTCTTCCTCCTTTACAGAATCGGATGGATGATTTTAACGGACTCCTTCATTATTTGCTCAATAGTTTGGGCTCGCCCGACGTCGAAATATCCTTAGAAGCCATGAAATTATTAACGGCTTATACGTGGCCCGGCAATGTCCGAGAAGTGAAGAATGTTTTGGAAAGGGCGCTGCTTCTTGCCCGTGGAAGCCCAATTACACCGGAACATCTTCCCGGATTAGAATCCATAGTCGGTTTCGCGGAATCTTCGGGTTCAATCATGAACATTGGTAAATTGGAAGAAATCCATATTCAATCCGTGATGAAACAATTTAACGGCGACACCCGAAAAGCCGCGAAGGCGCTCGGCATGTCGCGGACGACGCTGTACCGAAGGCTGAAAAATATCAACGATAAAAGCCAGCTCAATCTTCTATAAAAATATCCTCATCAAAGCCGTCGTAGTTCTTCATTTATTTATTGAACTTTGGCAAATTTCCAGATTCTGTGTATGGGAGGGTGTCATACTCGCCATGCCTGCCATGCCCGAGGCAGGCGGGCGGCAGGCAGGAAATTCTTCATCGGGTATCCAGGGTGGGGATGATGGATTATCGAACCTCCACACCGCCTGGATTCCCGCTTAAAAAAACGCGGGAATGACATCTCTTGATTCGTTTATGAATCGTCACTGAATTCTTCCCATTTTCTATCATTTCTGATTAAAACATGAAATTTGCCAAAGTTCAGTTATTTAAAAAGATTGCATTTTCATCATTCTCACTTATGAGAATATCCTTTGCAAAAATGGGAATGTATTGAGAAGTTCTCATTGTTTTAAATCGCTGTCATTGAAGCACTTAAAAATCACGTTTCTGTGCTGGCATTCTTTTTGTCATTAACCTGTATGATCAGGATTACGGACTGAACAAGGAGTGGGAAAATGCCGAAGCGTTTGCTGTTGGTGGATGATGACACCTCAATCTTCATGGCATATCGAAAATTGATGCAGAGTTTAGACTTGAAAGTCGATACGGCTTCGACGATCGAAGATTCCAAAGCGCTGTTGGAGAAATATCGGTATGCGTTCGTCATTACCGATCTTAGACTTAGTGGAGTCAAGAATGAGGAAGGTTTCGAGATCGTTAAAATTGTGAAGGATCATTATCCTGAAACGAAGGTTATTTTGGTCACAGCGTACGGTGATCCGGAAATCAAAGAAAAGGCTTATGCATTGGGAGTTTCCCATTATTTTGAGAAACCTGTTTCGGTGAATGTTTTGAAGAAGGCTATGATAAGTTTTGGATTTGAAGATACTGCCAATGATCTTTGTTGTGGGAGCTGTCCGAATTGAAGACAGCATATTCCTGAATTGAACTTATTCAATGGACTTTGCCAAGGTTTGTCATTTGGTCAAAATACCTGAAGAGGAAAAGCGATGGAGCCAAGAAAAAGGATACTGGTGGTTGAGGATGAGGTAGTTATCGCTAAGGATGTACAGATCAGCCTGGAGAAGCTGGGATACGAGGTCTGCGGGTCGGCTGCTTCGGGAGAGGAAGCGATTCGGAAGGTCGAACAGGAAAAACCCGATCTGGTGCTGATGGACATCGTGCTGAAGGGCGATATGGACGGAATTGAAACCGCATCGCGGGTCAGCTTCCTTTACGATATTCCGGTTGTATATTTGACGTCGTATTCAAATGAAAAGATGTTGAAGCGGGCAAAAATTACGGAACCGTACGGCTATATGCTTAAACCGTTCAGCGAAAGAGAACTCCACACGACGATTGAGATCGCTCTGTATAAACATAAAATGGAGAGCATGCTCAAAAGCAGGGAGGCGTGGTTTTCCACGACGCTCAAGAGCATCGGCGACGGTGTGATTACTACGGATCAAACGGGCCGGGTGACATTCATGAACCGTGTGGCCGAGGGGCTCACCGGATGGAAACAGGAAGAGGCGTTGGGTGAATCCCTGAGAAACGTCTTTCATATAGTCGACGAAGAAACAGGCAGCCAAGTTGAGAGTTCCGTATCCAAGATCATCCAAGACGGCGTTTCTGTCGAAATGTCGAATCATACGATGTTGATCAACAGAGACGGCATGCAAATACCCATTGATAACAGCGGCGCGCCCCTCAGAAACGAGAAAGGGGACATTATTGGCGTCGTACTCGTTTTTCATGATATCACCGCGCGCAAGCTCTCAGAACAGACGCTTCGCCGACTGGAACGCAAACTCCGCGTGATGTTCCAATCCGTTTCCGAGGGAATCACATTTACGGATTTGGACGGGAACATCGTGGAAATCAATGAGGCGGCTCTTTGCATGCATGGATGGAAACATGAAGAAATAATGGGGAAAAACGCCGCTGAACTCATCTTCGATAAAGACAGAACGAGAGCTGTTGAGAATATGAGAAAGACTTTGGAAAAAGGACACAGCGGCGCGATTGAGTATCGACTTCTGACCAAAGAGGGAGACGCATTTGAGGGCGAGTTGAGCGCCACCCTCATTAAGGATGAAAGGGGAAATCCAGTCGGGTTTGTTGCCATCACCAAGGATATCACAGAACGCAAGCGGGCAGAGGAAGAGAAAAGGGAAATTCTAGCAGAACTCTTTAAAGCGCAGAAGATGGAGGCTGTCGGACAATTGGCCGGAGGCGTGGCCCACGACTTCAACAACATGCTAACGGTTATTAAGGGGCATGCGGAACTGTCGATGTTGAGTTTGACAAAAACGGATTGTCTGTACGGTGACCTTGAACAAATTGACATTGCTGCAGATCGAGCCACCAATCTCGCGCGGCAATTACTGCTCTTCAGCCGCAAACAGCCGATGCAGCCGACAAAAGTCGATTTAAATAAAACGGTCGATAATCTGCTCAAAATGCTGAGGCGTCTCATCGGTGAGGATGTCGTTGTTCGCACCAAGCTGGAGAAAATGCTTTGGCCGGTTTTGGCCGATGAAGGGAATGTCGAGCAGGTGATCATGAACCTTGTGATTAATGCACGGGACGCTATTCTCAACGGAGGAAAGATTACGATCCAGAGTGAAAATGTGATTTTAGATAAGAATGACCTTAAGACAAAACCCGGAATTAAACCGGGTCAATTTGTTTGTTTATCCGTATTGGATACGGGCATAGGCATGGATGGAGAAACCTTGCAGCATATTTTTGAACCTTTTTTTACGAAGAAGGAACACGGCACCGGACTGGGTCTTTCCGTCGTATACGGAATCGTGAAACAGCATAGCGGATTCATCGATGTGCAGAGCCAGCCTGATCAAGGTTCGACCTTCAGGGTTTATCTGCCGGTCATGTCGGCATCGAAGCCGGAGGATCGTTCGGAAAAGAAAGTATCTTCCTTGAAACTTGATGGGAAGGGAGAACGCATTTTATTGGTCGAGGACGAAGATATCGTCCGCAATTTTATGACGAATGTGCTCGGAAGGAGCGGGTACATCGTATTTGGAACCGCGACTTTCCGGGAGGCAATGGATGTTTTTGAACGGGAGAATGGGAAATTCCGTTTGATTCTCAGCGACGTGGTCCTGCCCGATGGAAACGGCGTGCAGCTTGTCGAACAGCTTCAGTCTCGAAAACCCGACATGGGGGTCTTGCTGTGCAGTGGTTATTTCGATGAAAAACTGGAGATGATTAAAATTATCGACAATGATTTGCTGTTTTTGCAAAAGCCGTTTACTATCCCCGGATTGCTCCAGGCTGTGAAGGAGGCTGTGACGAAGAATGATAAAAAATTGGAATTGGTTCATTCGTTTTCTGTCTGAGCGGACTGAAGTCGCTTTTACGGTTTTACTGCGCGGGAATTGCTATGGTTGAAGTCAAATATGGAGTTGATCCAATGGAAAACGTCAGGATTCTTGTCGTTGAAGATGAACAAATCGTAGCGCTGGAAATACATGAGAAGCTGAGAAGTATGGGATACGATGTCACGGCCACGGTTTCGTCTGGGGAGGAGGCCATCTCCCAGGCAGAGAGCGCGCGCCCCGATCTGGTGTTGATGGATATCCATCTTAAGGGAAAAATGGACGGCATCGCTGCGGCGGAGCGGATTCACTCTGAATGGGGTGTCCCCATCGTTTATATGACTGCTTATGCCGATAAGGACACGCTCGAGCGGGCCAAGATTACGGACCCCTTCGGCTATCTTCTGAAGCCGTTCAAGGAGAAAGAACTACGGACGACGGTAGAGATGGCGCTCAACAAATCGAAAATCGAGGGGAGACTAAAGGAGAGCGAGAAGAAATACCGCTCGTTTTTCAACGGCGTTGCCGATCCGGTTTTGATCTTCGATAAAGAGAGTCATCGATTCTTGGACTGCAACGAGGCCGCCATTCGGGTCTACGGGTATTCGATGGATGAATTGAAGACGATGACGCCGTTAGATCTGCATTCGCCCGAGGATTCGGATTGCGTGAAGCGTCAAATCGATGAGAAGAACGTGGACAGCTCGTTCGAGTATACGCATTTGACAAAAAACGGCCGGAGGATCGGCGTTGAAATCCGTACGGATGAAACGGAATACGAGGGTCGGCCTGCTTGGATCAGCATCGTGCGCGACATCACGGAGCGCAAGCTCGCAGAAGAGCTGATAAGAAAACAGAAGAAATCTTTCGAAGCTTTGTTCGCCTGCGCTCCGGATGCAATCGCTTCGCTCAATATGAATTATGAGATCGTCAGCATCAACCCGCAGTTCGAAGCCCTTTTCGGATATTCTTTGGACGAGGTTCTGGGGAAGTGCATCGACAAAGTCATCGTGCCCAAGGATAAACTTGCGGAAGCGAAAGAGGTCAACGAGAGTATCGTCAGTGGCAATCACTCGAGGAGAGAGATCGTCCGACAGAGGAAGGACGGGTCGCTCGTGCCCGTGATGATCGGAGGGGCGCCCATCGTCGTGGATGGAACACAG
>JBDRSZ010000406.1:0-7578 GCA_043824415.1 bacterium
TTACAGGGTTCGCCGGGTGGAGATGAGTTCTCCAAAAAAGACGCACGTTCAAGTTGACGGCGACTTTCTTGGAGAACTTCCGATGACTTCGAAAATCGTACCTTCAGCGGTTGAAATTTTTTGCTGAAAGCCTTATCACGCCATGCCTGCAAATTTACCTCCGGACTACTACGCCGCAGAAAAACGATATCGTCAGGCGAAAACGACTGAGGAGAAAGTGACGATTCTTCGGGAAATGCTCGCCATCATGCCGAAACACAAAGGCACGGATCATCTTCAGGGAGATCTAAAGAGGAAAATCGCCAAACTCCAATCGCAGGCCAGGAAGAAGCCAGCGACGAGCCGGTCCTCCGGTCTGGATCATATCCCGCGAGAGGGAGCGGGGCAGGTTGTATTGGTGGGCGCGCCGAATACGGGAAAGTCTTCCATATTAACGGCGTTGACGAACGCTCGTTCGGAGGTGGCGGATTATCCGTATTCGACTTTCAAGCCGATCCAGGGGATGATGAGTTATGAGGATATCCACATCCAGCTGGTCGACTTGCCTCCGGTTTCGTCCAAATACACGGAGCCTTGGATTTTTAACGTTGTCAGGCTCACGGATTTGGTCCTACTCGGTGTCGATCTTTCGGTAGAGAATCCTGCTGAACAGATTTTTGAGATATCCGGTTTGATGGAGGAACATAAAATTCATCTGAAGAGAGAGGGTGAGGGGCGTCCGCAGAGTTCCGTAGCCGTGAAACGGACGATTGTTGCGGGGACGAAAGCGGATACGGATCGCAATGGATCGAAAGCAGAATCCTTATCGCAGGCTTTCGGTCAAGATTTGCCCATCGTGTTTCTTTCTGTTAAAGACGGAATGAATTTGGATGAATTACGAAAGATGATTTTCAAAGGCATGCATGTTATCCGTGTGTACACGAAAGTTCCCGGGAAGAAGGCGGAGATGGATAAGCCGTATGTATTGAAAATGGGTACGACCGTTCACGATGCGGCGGAGACAATTCATAAAGATTTTGCAGATGAAATGAAATTTGCCAGACTGTGGGGATCGAAAAAGTATGACGGCCAGAGGGTGGAGAAGGACCATGTGCTGGAAGATGGGGACATCGTAGAAATCCATACACGATAGGGGGATTTCCATGATTAAAAAAATACGACGTTCGGTCATTGCGGGATCTTGGTATCCGGGCTCGCAGCGTGCCCTGCAGAAGACGATCGAGGGTTATTTCGATCGGGTGAAGGATCGCACTCTTGCGGGGAAGGTTGTGGGACTCATCAGTCCGCATGCGGGATACCCATACTCGGGACAGGTGGCCGCTCACGGCTATAAGCAAATATTGGGACAGAAGTACGACGTTGTGGTCATCATTTCACCGCTCCATCAGATGGCTTGGGGCAGAACCGTCATTCCTGATGCGACGCATTTCGAGACTCCATTAGGGCTCGTGCCTGTCAATCAGGAATATGTGGATAGGATTTCAACAGTAATATCTGTCGAACGGATAACGAGTGATAACGAGCATTCATTAGAAATTCAACTGCCGTTTCTGCAAGTCGCGCTACAGGATTTTACGCTTCTTCCGATCATGGTCGGGCACGGGGACGTTTACGGAGGTGAAGATATTGCAGATGCATTGATAGGGATTCTGAAAGATAAAACGTCTTTGATTGTGGCGAGCACGGATCTGCATCACATTGCGGATTACAGGGAAGTCAAAAGAAGGGACAGCGGCGTTGTTGAAGCGTTGTCATCCTTCAAATTGAAAACGATTCGGGATGCGCTCAGTCCATCGGACTGCACCGTGTGCGGACGCGTTCCCGTATCGATCGTCGTCGACGCGACGCAGAAGATGGGCGCCACCGGCCTCATCGTCCTCTCGCAGACGAATTCGGGCGATGTGACCGGAGAGAGGGGAGCAGGACAGTATACCGTCGGTTATGTTTCCGCAGCCGTTGTCGAGGAGTGAGAATCTATACACTTTGATTTTTACTGTTGTTTATCAAATCTCGTACTCACTTATTTTTATTATGGATTGAACCTGTAAATTTCAATAAAAGTTTTCCTAAAATTGATTTTTAGAGTGTATATTGCTATCATTAATTATTTTTTGGTTATCACATTCGATTTCATAGAAATGTACTTTTCTTTTAGAAAGAAAAGTACCAAAAGAAATCGCCTTTTTACCAGCCGATGAAGTTGTGTTGTTGACTGGTTATAGTGCGGCTATACCCCCACGACCCATCCCGTGCTATCCCGCGTTGCGGGATAAAGCCCACCCCTTTGAAAGTTATACTTAAAGTGTTCCTGACGATGGCAGTAAAAAGGCAAGCCACTTATCCACAAAAATATTTTTTCTTAAACTTGAAAAGAGAAAATTTATCAAAATTTAGCTATCGATTCGAATAACACAATCTGAATATCATTTTTTCTGATTCAATTTATCTTCGAGTACAAAAAAGCGGCGGCTATACTTTTTCCTTGACTTCTCCAATTTATATTTTTATATTAAGAACAGTTACTATTATCAGTTTATGACTGGAACAAGATAGGTTGTGACACAATGCCGAAATCACACATACCGAAAAAAAATTTAAAGTCGAGCCGTCAGAGGAGCCTTATCCTGCAGATTCTTCGTTCGACCAAGTGTCATCCGACGGCTGACTGGATTTACGAACAGGCAAGGAAGAGGATGCCCAATATCAGCTTGGGAACGGTTTATCGGAACCTGAACATACTCAGGGATGAGGGAAAGGTGCAGGAGCTCTGTTTTGGGAGGGGCGTGAATCGATATGATGGGGATTTGAGGGATCACTACCACGTTCGGTGCAATGTCTGTGAGAAGGTGGAGGATGTGCCCCACGTGTCTCCTCGCGTTTCGAGCAAGGAAGTGGAGGAGCTGACGGGGTATCAGATTCACTCTCATCGTTTGGAGTTTTCGGGCGTGTGCCCTGAATGCAACAGTAAAGGGGAATAGGATGACCAAACGATCCGGTGGCGTTGTCACGAATCCTAGTCTTTTGAAACTTGACATTGAACCTGAATAATTTACCACAGATCAACACGGAACAGCACAGAGAAAGAAAAAATATCGGATTTGAATGAAGAGAATTGACAAGAGACGATCTGATACACAATCATAGATCCATTTAAATATGGTTGCATTTTAAGTGTCTTACTCTGTGTTCATCCGTGATTTGTGAATTAACCAGACTAAATACGGGATCTGAGTATGGGAGGTCTATCGTTATGAAGAAAATGACAGAGAAGAATCTTAAGGATGCTTTTGCGGGTGAGAGCCAGGCACATATAAAGTATTTAATCTTCGCGAAAAAAGCAGAGGAAGAGGGAAAGCCCAACGTAGCCAGACTGTTCCGGGCGATTGCTTTCGCCGAGCAGGTCCATGCTGCGAATCATTTCAAAACGCTGGGCGATCTTGGGGAGACGGCGGACAATCTCCAGGCGGCCATCGACGGCGAGAATTTCGAGGTGGAGGAGATGTATCCGGCCTACGATGCCGTGGCCAAGCTTCAGGATGAGAAGGGCGCGATCCGGTCCGTCCATTATGCAATCGAGGCAGAGAAGATTCACGCAGCGATGTACACCGAGGCCAAGCAGGCGGTGAAAGAGGGAAAAGATTTCGATGTTGGCGATGTTTTTATCTGTCCAGTCTGCGGATACACGGCGGAGGGGAATGCTCCGGAATCTTGTCCGGTGTGCGGTGTGCCGAAGAAAAAGTTCATCAAGTTTTAACGAAGTGATATGTGCATTTCAGAAATGGGATGGTTATTTTGATTACTGAATTTCTTTCCGATTTTTTAAAGGAGTCGGTAAACCTCTGGCTGGCGATGGCGCCCTATTTGCTCATGGGACTGTTCATCGCGGGAATACTCCATGTATTTTTGGGCACGAGCCTCGTTTCCCGCCATCTTGGAAAGAGCGCATTCGGCTCGATCGTCAAGGCGACCTTGTTCGGAATTCCGCTGCCGATCTGCTCCTGCGGTGTGATTCCTGTGGCTGCGTCGCTGCGAAAGGAGGGGGCCAGCAAGAGCGCCACGCTCAGTTTTCTGGTGTCGACGCCAACGACCGGCGTGGATTCCATCATGGCGACGTATTCGTTGATGGGGCCGCTCTTTGCCGTGTTCCGACCCATTGCCGCCTTTTTTTCAGGCCTAACGATCGGCGTGTTGAATCATTTTTTCAACAAAGAGAAGATCAATATCTCAATGGATAAACCATTTGAACGGAAGCATCTGCCTCGTGGGAAGATTAAAGAGGTTTTCCGTTATGGGTTCGTGGAATTGGCGGAGGACATCGGGAAGTGGCTTCTGGTCGGAGTCGTCATCGGTGGTGTTCTGACGGTGGCCATCCCGAGGGATTTTATCCTGGGATTTCTTTCGTATCCATGGCTGCATTTTCTGATTATGCTTGTGATCGCCATTCCGCTGTACGTGTGCGCCACGGGTTCCATCCCCATCGCGGCTGCGTTGATCCAGAAAGGCTTTTCCCCGGGATCGGCAATGGTCTTTCTCATCGCGGGTCCCGCGACGAATGCCGTGACACTGTCTTTTGTTCGGTCGAAATTGGGCAAGAAAGCTTTCTATCTGTATCTGACTTCGATTGTGGTCGTCTCTATCGTGGCCGGGTTGGTTTTCAATCTGATATGGAGCCGCACGGGCCGGGACATGGCAATGATTCATTCGCACGGAGAACAACTTCCGTATGCATTGCGGGTCGCTTCTGGTATCTTCCTTCTGCTGATCATTCTGAGGGGATTTGTGAAAAGGAGAAAAGAGAGTGTGCCGATGGAGCACGAAATGGGCGTTCCGGACATGACGTGTCAGCATTGCAAGGTGACAATCGAGAACAAAATAGGAATGATTCCTGGTGTGGAAAAAGTGACTGTTGATCTTGCTCGGAAAGTGGTTGGCGTGGACGGTGATGTGAGCATGGAAGCAATCGAGGAGGCAATCCGCGAAGCGGGGTATACGCCCAAGAAGGTTTCGTCGTGAAAATCGTTTTTGCATGCGTGGAGAACAGCTGCCGGAGTCAGATGGCCGAGGCGCTTGCGGAGAAGATGTTCCCAAACCGAGACATAGAATTTGCCAGCGCGGGATCGCATCCAGCCAAGAAAATCGATCCGGTTGTGTTGAAGATACTGAAGGAGGAGGGGATCGAATGGGCGGGACAACCCAAATCGTTCGGAGACATCGAGAAACCGGACATCGTGGTGACGATGGGGTGCGATGTCGATTGTCCCTTCAACCCAGGAGCGAGAACGATTTCCTGGGATCTCATGGATCCGAAAGGAAAATCGATGGAGGCATATCGCTCTGTTCTGAGTGATGTCGACCGATCACTGAATCAACTGATGGATGAAATTCATCATTCGACACAGGAGGAAACTGATGAGCCTGCAAACGGCTGAATTGATGAAGATTCTGAGGACCGCCATTGAGGTGGAAGAGAAAGGATTTGCCACGTTCACGAGGTTTGCTGAGGAAACGCAGGATGAGCATGGCAAGCGGATGTTCCGCAGGTTGGCCGAGGACGAGAAGGAACACCGGGCCATTCTTGAAAAACAGCTGAAGCATCTCTCCGAGGGCGGCGGCTGGCAGAGCATTCATATCCCCAAATCCGAAGTGGAGCGGCTGATCCCGTCCATACGGGATAAACAGAAGCGCACGAAAGGGGAATCAGGGTTGGGGGAGGTGGACGCCCTCAACACAGCTTTAGACTTGGAGCGGAAGGCGGCTCAGTTTTTCCGTGAGAAGGCGGAAGAAGTGGACGATTCGCAGGCCAAAGAGACGTTTATCCGTCTTGCCGAGTGGGAGGATTCCCACTTCGAGCTGATCATGGCGGAGCTGGATTCCATCAAGAATGCAGGACTTTGGTTCGGCATTCCAGAGTTCAGGATGGATGGGAGGTTTTGATCATCTTGTCTGTGATACGAGGAGGAGATCGATGAGTTCAAAGCAAAGATGGTACTAAATTCAAAGCCAATAAATGTAACTATAAGGGGTAATACAATGAGCAAACCAAAAAAAACACTGACGACAGCGGCAGGTATTCCTGTACCAGACAACCAGACCTCGCTGACCGCTGGTGAAAGGGGGCCGACTTTACTGCAGGATCATTATCTGCTTGAAAAGCTGGCTCATTTCAGTCGTGAGCGCATCCCTGAGCGTGTTGTTCACGCGAAGGCGGCTGGTGCGCACGGCGTTTTTACCGTAACCCATGACATCACGAAATACACCAAGGCGAAACTGTTCTCCGCGGTCGGCAAGAAGACTGAAATGTTCGGCCGGTTCTCGACTGTAGCCGGGGAGAAGGGATCGGCTGACACTGTTCGGGATGTGCGAGGTTTCGCGCTGAAGTTCTATACCGAAGAGGGCAACTGGGACATGGTGGGGAACAACACGCCCGTGTTCTTCATACGGGACGCCATCAAGTTCCCGGATTTCATCCATACCCAAAAGCGTGATCCCCAGACGAATGTCAAGTCGGACACTCCGCAGTGGGACTTCTGGTCGCAGGTACCGGAGTCGCTCCACCAGGTGACGATTCTGTTCTCGGATCGTGGCATTCCCAAAGGAATCCCTTACATGAACGGCTATGGCAGCCATACGTATAGTTTCATCAACGCCAAGGATGAGCGGTTCTGGGTCAAGTTCCATTTGAAAACCCAGCAGGGCATCCATTGCATGATTCCAGAGACGGCCAGTCGCATCGTGGGACAGAATCCAGATTATCATACCTACCAATTGTTCGATGCGATCGAGCGCGGCGACTATCCCAAATGGACATTCTACGTTCAGGTCATGCCCGAAAAAGAGGCTGAGACGTATCGTTGGAATCCGTTCGATCTCACGAAGGTATGGCCGCACGGAGATTATCCCCTGATCGAAGTGGGCGTGATGGAGCTGAATCGAAATCCGAAAAACTACTTCGCGGAAGTCGAGCAGGCCGCCTTCTCACCGGGGAACGTCGTGCCCGGGATCTCCTTCTCTCCCTGCAAGATGCTGCAAGCGAGGATTTTCTCCTACGCAGACGCGCACCGCTATCGTCTGGGTGTCAACTTTGAGCGTCTGCCCATCAACGCGCCCAAAGCGACCAAAGTCGTAAATACTTATCAGCGGGACGGCCATATGCGTTTCGACGATAACGGCGGACCCGGACCGAACTACGAGCCGAATATATTTGGAGGTCCGAAAGAGGATCCAGCGTATAGGGAGCCGCCGCTGAAGATCTCAGGCGATGCGGATCGCTATGAGCAGAAGCGGGGCGTGGACAATGACTATGTCCAGCCGGGAAATCTTTACAGGTTGATGTCTCCCAAGCAGCAGGAAGACCTGATCGCGAATATCGTGGGCAGCCTGAAGAATGTCCCAAAGGAGATTCAGCAGAAGATGGTCACCCATTTCCACAGAGCGGATCCGGCATATGGCGATGGAGTCGCGAAGAGGCTGGGTCTGTAATTAAGCGTGAGTTCAAGTAATAAGTGCAACTGTTAGTATGAAGAAAGGGGTTAATTGCTTAAGTTAGTAATTAATCCCAACAATCAAAAACTAACAGGA
>JBDRSZ010000407.1:0-7777 GCA_043824415.1 bacterium
TGCTCAAGAAAGATACGCTTCGGTTTCAGGATAGAATGGATGCTGAATTCCTGAAGACACTTATAGAAAATCGAAAAATACATTCGAAAAACGATAGTTGAGCGATTATTCATGCCTGTCCAGAAATTTACATCTTTTGAAGAAGCGGAAAAGTCTCTCTGGAATTTCAGTATGGATGATGCTCATTTCAGACGAGTGCGTGAACTGTGGGATTTCGCCGATAAATTGTGCACGTTTTCGTATCCGAAGGGTGTTTTCAAATTTCGAAGCCTCGAAGAGGCCCATGCACACAGGCAGCGATGTCAGGTTGAACGCGCGGAAAAAAAGTTCTACGCAAGGCATAAATCAGCCTGTCGAGAATAAACGTCATTTCTGCTTCTGGAGTGCCTCCTGCGCGGTAATGATCCTTTGACTCAATTCCATCCCTTTTTTCCACCAATCTGTGCAGATGCCGTCTCGCGCGTATTGATCCAATGTTTCAATGACTTTCTTCTCCGGGAAGACGGGTTTTTGATTTTCAAGAGGCGTCCCGGGCAGGGGGATGAAGAAGTGTATCTGATTCCGGGCGTTGTAGCGTGTGCCCATCTTTTTAATGAGGGTGAGAGTTTTTTCACGACCCTCCCTGGACTCGCCCGGGAATCCGATGATGAAATCGAGCTGTGGCTTAAGCCTGTTCTCTTGTGTGAGTGAAGCGGCCTGTACGATGTCCTCGACGGTGTGTCCGCGCTTCAATCGCTTTAGTGTGCGTTCCGACCCGGATTGCACTCCGATGGTCAATTTTTTATTGGTGCAATATTTTCTGATCAGCTTGAGAAAGTCCGGCCGCACTGTGTTGGGCCTGACTTCTGAGGGAAATATACCGTACTCCAGATACCGGATGTTCCGCTCTTTCGCCATCCGTAGGACTGCTTCGACGCTTTCGGGTTCGAGCCGGCCCGGTTTTTCAGACCCGTACTCGAATCCGCTGGGGCAGATGAATCCGACGCGAAAAAGATAATTCCTCCGCACCATCTCGTCCAGATAACGCCGGATGGATTGGAGCGACCTGTGGAATGGGCCGGTACGACCGGACTGACAGAATCCGCATCGGTAGTGGCAGCCCCGGGTGATCTCCAGCGGAGCGAGTAAGGGAATGTTTTTCGAGATGGGGAGGCTTTCGTCCAATGGGATCCGTTCTTGAGACCGGAAAATTTTCCCCGTGATTTCCCTGCCGCGGTCGAGGAGCTGTTTGCAGATTTGCGGGAGCGTCGTCTCACCTTCGCCCGCCGAGACGGCGTCAAATCCGATCTTCAGGGTTCCTTCCGGATCACCTACGGCATGGGGGCCGCCTGCGATGAGTAAGACGTTTTCGGTCTTGTGTGTCTTGAGTTGTCCAACTTCCCGCATGACACTGGGAAGGTTTGTGGTCATGAACGAATAAGCGACGATGGAGGGACGCTTTTTCGGAAGCATGGAAAGGAGATGGGGAAACGAATCCGCGATACTGAGGGAGAAGTGAGCCTCCCAACTCTCCTTTTCAAGAATCGAGAAGAGCACCGGAATTGTGAAGCGGTTGGCTTCCGTACGGCGGAAGACGAATGGGATTTTATGGGATTTTACCATTATTAAACCAGCCTCCCGAAGGTTCCGAACCTTCGGGAGGCTCGCTTCGATTAACGCATTTTGTGGAAGGCTTTCATTACCTCCATCAGGTCGTTGCTTTTATACGTCAGCTCCCATTCTCCCGTTCGGATTGCGCCCGGATAGTATGATTTTTCGTTGACGAGTTCCTCCTGCTTGAGTTTTAGCACCATGGAGTAGGGAGGTTTCAATTGATAGGGTTTGTACTTTTTCAGATTGCCGAGCGCTTTTTTTACGCCTTCGCGGATCTTCTCTCGTGAGACTTCGGGATGCAGATTCAGGGCCGCGCTGCCGATGCCTTTTTTCACGGCAACGGTCTCGACTTCACCGAACAGCGATTTGGCCTGTTCGCAGAGAGCAAAATCTCCAGCCACGAACACGACGGGCACTTTATAGTTCCCGGCGATCAGCGCGTTGATACCGGCTTCCGGCAGGGACACGCTGTTGATGGAGATGTCCGTCACGTTTCCCGTCATCGTATGCTCTAAAAGAGCGTTGGGGGTCCCGGCCTTGGCGTGGTATCCGATGAAGATGACAGCGTTGTACGATTCGTCGATCCCTTCCATCATACTCAGAAAACCGCCCGACCAGTCTCGGAGGAGTTGAGCATTCTTATTAAGCAGATCCGGAAGGATGTTTCTGGCACTCCCGTGGGAATCGCGGACAATGATGTCTGTGGCTCCCGCCTCCAGAGCACCCTCAATGGCAGCGTTCGTTTCCAGGGTCATAATTTTACGGAAATAATCGTAGTCCTTTCCGGTTCTGCTCACTTCCTCCCAGTTGACCACGCCCGTTATTCCTTCCATGTCTACCGAGATGAAGACTTTGAGCCCCTTACCGCTCTGTGCAAAGGCTATAGATGCGGCGAGGAGTAAGATTCCAACGCATAAAAACCTCTTCTTCATGGTGTCCTCCATTTTTGTGGATTCGTTGTTCTAACCTGAATTATTCACCACGGATCAACACGGAACAGCACAGATAAAGAAAAAATATTGGATTAAAATGAAGAGAATGAAAAGGAATCATCTAATACACAATCATAAACCAACTGAACTATGCTTTTTAGTTTTCCGTGTTTTACTCCGTGTTCATCTGTGGTTTGTGAATTCATCAGACTAAATATACAAAGCCTGCGATAGATTATCAAAGAAAATTTGTAAAAATATTTTGGATATGTTAAAAAAAATTGTCATATTGACAAACGATTTATACTTAACACAAAGTGGTTTTCGGATTTTTATCGGAGACCTCACCTAAATCCTCTCCTTGAAAAAAGGAGAGGACCACATTGTGAAATCCGAAAACCACTTTGGTTCGACTATATCATACCGTACAAGAGTCATTATCATTCAATTTATAGGAGGGTTGCACATGGCAGAGAGAATGTCGAGGAGACGGTTTTTTCGCAGAGGTTTCGGATTGGGAGCCGGAGCTGTGTTCTTCAAGGATATGCATTTGCTGATGCCAGAAAAGGGAGGTAAAATACCTCTCCTCATCACGAGCCATACGAATCAAACGGGTCAGAATGCCATGCAGGTCGGCTGGGAAATCCTGTCGAAGGGCGGATCGGCGGTGGATGCCATAGAGAAGGCCGCCAACGTCATCGAAGTCGATCCCAACGACATGAGCGTGGGTTACGGTGGTTTTCCGAACGAAGACGGCGTGGTCCAATTAGACGCTTCCATCATGGACGGCAAAACGTACAACGCTGGTGCGGTCGGCTGTCTGGAGAATATCAAGACTCCGAGTTCTGTGGCCAGGATCGTGATGGAAAAGACCGATCATGTACTGCTCGTCGGAAGGGATGCTCTTGAATTTGCGAAGAAATGGGGATTCAAGGAAGAGAACCTTCTGACTGAACGGACTCGGGAAGCCTGGCTGCGACGGAAAATGGAACTCAGCGATCAGGATGATTGGGGACCACCGGAGCATCTTCCGAAGACTGAGAAAAAGGTGGGTACCCTGTTTAACAGCGGATTCGAGGAGGGGCATCCCCACGGCACGACGAATGTGCTGGCGGTAGATCAGAACGGGGACATTGCGGGTATCACGACGACGAGCGGTTTGGGCTTCAAGATCGCCGGCCGGGTGGGCGATTCTCCCATCATCGGCGCGGGTCTGTACGTGGACAACGAAGTGGGTGCAGCGGGAGCTACCGGAAGGGGAGAGGATGTGATCAAATCCTGCGCCACGTATTATATCATCCTGAGGATGAAGGACGGTCGGTCGCCTCAGCAAGCCTGCGAGGATGCTTTGGCCATGATCGTAGACAAATACAAAAAGGTGAACCCGGAATTTTTCCCGAGCGAGAAGTTCGTGGCCATCAACAAGAAGGGCGAATTCGGCTGCGCACAGATGAGCGGAAGAAGAGCAACGAGAATGTCTGTGATGAACGAGGATGGGTACAAAATCGCCGAAGGACCTATATTTAAACAATAGCCATTTTAGACCTGGCGGGTTTTTATGGCCTGCCAGGTCTTTGGCATCATCGATTTATGAACCACAGAGCACACGGAGAAAAGCACAGAGTCAAATACTTATTTTCAATGAATTCTGTGATTGTCTGTGACAGTCTGTGGTGAATAATTCAAGTCAGAATACTCCGAGTAATTTGGCTGCCATCAACAGGATGGCTACTGCTAAGATATAACGAATCGCTTTTTCTCCCCCCTTGACCGCGATTCGCACTCCCCACCAAGCACCCAATGCCGTACCCGCTGCGAGGACAAATCCATAGCCCCAATGTACATTTCCTGTCCAGATAAAAACACCGAGAGCGGGCAGTGTGTAGATAAAAACGATAAACACTTTGTGCATGTTGACGCGAACCAGGCTGATGTTCAGCAGGCGGTAAAGAGCGGACATGAGAATGAAGCCTACGCCGATCTGGATGAATCCCCCGTAGAATCCGATTCCCAGCATGGCCGGGTAAATCAACCAGCGTCGACTGGCATTGTCGGGTGCCGGTTTTGACTCCTTTTGGGGACGGACGACCAGGATTGAAAATACAATGCCGATCATGACGATGGCTAATATGCGCTGAAACCACTCATCGTTAATCCGTACGGAAATGAGCGCACCGGCAACAGCTCCCGGCAGGGTGAACAAGGACATGGAGAGGCTTTCTTTGAATTCATGGACTTTCTGCCGTCGGAAGGAAGAGACCGCGAAGATATTTTGGACGAGGATTCCTATCCGGTTCGTTCCGTTGGCCACGGCACCTTCCAGTCCGAGAAAAATCAGGGCCGGCAGCGTAATGGAAGAGCCGCCTCCTGCGTTGACGTTAATGATGCTTGAGATTGCACCAACACCGAAGAGGAGGAGCAATTTGGTGATTTCACTCATTATTTTTCTCCAGCTTGAGCAGAAATATAAAAAAGTCTGGGCGGAAAAACAAGAAGGGATTGGGAGATCTCAGTGGAACCCTGTCACAGTTTCAAACTCTGACAGGATTATAGAAGAAGCAAAGATGGATTGCATTTTTATGAAAGGATATGTAAATTACGCCGATTTATAACGCTGTTCTGATTTAGGAGGGAGTGATGAGCGGGACTCTTTTTTATAGCCTTGGTTCGAGTTTAATCGTCGTTTGGGGGATTGCCCATCTTGTTCCGACGAAAAAAGTGATTTGCGGATTGGGAGACCTGACGAAGGACGGACGACGGATCGCTGTGATGACATGGGTGTCGGAAGGATTCACGCTCATTTTTATGGGTGTTTTGATGGGCGTTATGATGTTTGCCTTCGATGGAGACAGCTACACGGTTTTCTGGACGGCACGGGTATGCGCGGGATTTTTGGTCGTGGTCGCCGTCCTGTCGTTTTTCACGGGAGCCCGAACGTCTGTCATCCCGATGAAGATATGTCCTTTCGTGAAACTGTCGGCCGCTCTTTTGCTGTTTATCGGATCGCTCTATTTTTAGATGGGAGATTCTGTGATACGGACGATGATTTTCGATTTGGGGGGCGTGCTTGTCAACGTAGAGCCTGAACGGTCTCTTTCTCGTTTTCAGAGACTGGCGGAATCCGTTTCGGTGGAAGATATTTTGGATATTTTCGAGCAATCGGAATTCAAACGACAGTATGAATGCGGCTTTATCGATAATCATACGTTCTATGAAAATGTAAAGGCGGGACTGGGCGTCGAATTTTCTTACGACACCTTCCGGGAGCTGTGGACGGAGATTTTTTCGCCCATCCAACCGACGATCGATCTCTTGCCCAAGCTGAGGAATGGATACCGATTGGCGCTTCTGTCGAATACGAACGAACTCCATACTGAATACTGCCGCGAGCACTATCATTTTTTCCACCACTTCCATCATCTCATTCTTTCACATGAAGTCGGTTTTTTAAAGCCGGATAAATCTATTTATAACATCGCTCTTGAACGATCCGGGTCTGAACCTGAAGAATGTTTGTTCGTGGACGACTTGTTGTTGAATATCGAAGCCGCGGCGTCTTTGGGAATGCGTACGATCCGATTCGCCGGATACGAGCCGTTTCTCCGGGATGCGGCGCGATTGGGAATCGTTTTGGATGAAGTTAAGAGTTACGAGTTTCGAGTTGAGGAATGAAGGCTCTCGTTTTCGATAAGATACTTCAGTACCAGGAACGGCCTGTACCGAAACCGAAAACGGGCGAAGCGCTCATTCGGATTCTGATGGCTGGGATCTGCAATACGGATGTGGAGATCACGAAAGGGTACATGGGATTCCGCGGGGTTCTGGGACATGAGTTCGTTGGCGAAGTCGTCGAATGCGAATCTGAGGAGTGGGTCAGAAAACGGGTCGTGGGGGAAATCAACATCGGATGCGGGACCTGTGGGGATTGTCGGATGGGGATGGAGCGCCATTGTCCGGACCGCCGGGTACTGGGAATCCACGGAAAGGACGGAGCTCTTGCCGAGTTCCTCACCCTACCCATAAAAAATCTCGTGTTGGCGCCGGATTCGATCTCCGTCGAGGAGGCTGTGTTTGTGGAACCGCTGGCCGCTGCATGTGAGATTTTGGAGCAGGTTCACATCGCACCGACACATCGGGTTGCAGTGGTCGGAGACGGGAAGCTGGGACAGCTGATCGTCCGCGTGCTTCGGCTGATCGGATGCCGGCTGACGGTTTTCGGCCTGAACAAGTCGAAACTGCAATTGCTCGATTGCATGGGAATCGAAACGCATATCGGAAAAACACCTTCTGCCATGAAGTTCGACATCGTTGTCGATGCGTCGGGTTCCTCCTCAGGGTTTCGACTGGCGATGGGTTTGGTGAAACCGAGGGGAATCTTCGTCCTCAAATCGACGACGCACGGAGGGATTCGTTTCAATCCAGCGCGGCTCGTCGTGGATGAAGTGCAACTCATAGGCTCTCGCTGCGGACGGTTCGAGCCGGCCGTTCGTCTGCTGGAACATCGTCTCGTTGAAGTGAAATCGTTGATTTCCGACGTGTTCCCTTTTGAACGCGTCCTGGAGGCGTTCGAAGCGGCACAGCGTCCGGATTCACTGAAGGTCATGGTGGATTTTCGGAATGGATGAATCGTTGATTCCCTTACGTGATTTTGAGTTTCGATTGTGAATGTTTAATAGCAATGTCCGATATGACCAATGAAATCCGAATGACGGAACGAAAAAATTATACTCTTGTCATTCCCGCCATGCCTGCGGCAGGCAGGCAATTTTTAAGCGGGAATCCACCTAATCCCTCAACCCCTTGATCATTCATGAATAATTCAGGCTATTCAATTATGGAAGACATGATGAGAAAAAAGATGATGCGGTAGAATCGAGCATTCTTAGGTTTCATCGATCTTCAGAGCTCCTTGGTTGCATCGGGGGCTTTTTTCATGGAACGGTTGTTTTTTGGGTTGATTCTCGGTGGAAAGGATTGCATTTTGTGATTCTCAAAAGAAAGAATCCGTGTTTAATTTTGGGAATCCGTGTTGTAAAATGAACGTTATGTATCGCTCAATTCTATGTTATATTCTTTTGGATTGACAAGGGGAGCAGGGCAGAAATGGGGAGGACCGGTTGGATTCCTGACGACTCGATTTATAAATTCCATGTATTTTACCGGAGCGATGTCGGGCGGATGGGTATCGAACATGAAATCCGATTGTTTTAAGTTTCTTTATTATAAGATGGTTGCTGTATGATCAACGGCTG
>JBDRSZ010000408.1:0-14963 GCA_043824415.1 bacterium
TTCTGGGACCCATTTCCAAGAATTGCGACAAACTTTAGGGCAACGAACTCGTATTCTTGAATATCCAACACACAACCATTCAGAACGACGCTTAGCTCTTGATTTGTCAATATCTCTCCCGTGTCCAATCGGTAGACTTCAATGTAAGGCCAGTCCTCCGCCAAACCTATAGCCGAATAAAAAAATAAAAAACCAAACACCATGAACAATCGGATTTTCCAACCCATTCTCATGATCGCAACCTCACGTTCACTAATGAACTACCCCGCCGCAAGCAGCGGGGTATTAAAAACAAAAACATTTGAACGCCCCAAGGAGCGGGGAATTAAACCCTTGCCCGCCTCTGGCGGGATTAACTGCAAAGATGAATGGCAGACAATGCAAATTGGAATATCGCTCATAGAAATGTGATCCTCTCTATAAATATAGATAGAATTTATACGCTCCAAAATCAAATTTTATCCCTTTTGATATGGATTCAAATACTCCTGCAATTACTTTGCCAAAACATCTATGAAAATAAAAACATTATCATCCTTAAAATAAGTTAATTATTTAAACTTACGGATTCACACATGGCCGAAAAACGACCTTCATGATGTAAAATCCATCGATAAGACCGTCTGATAACCAGTACATCCCTTTTTCTACTCCTTGGTCTTGACATTTATCCCATCATCAGGTACATTAGACACAAGCGCGAAAAAGTCGGGATTCCAAGAAAGCCATGACTTTCAACGTTGAAAAGGGAGAGATGAACCCATGAAAAATCAAATCACAATCCTCATCGTCGAGGATGAAATGATTGTGGCGGAGGACATGAAACGATTCCTTCTCAGCCTCGATTACGATGTCTGCGCCATCGCTTCATCCGGCAGGGCAGCTATACAGAAAACCGAGGAGCTTCAACCCGACTTGGTCATCATGGACATCATACTCAAGGGGAAAATGGATGGAATTGAGACATCCGATTACATCCGCTCTCGATTTGGCATTCCCGTCATTTTCGTCGTTACCAACGCCGATGAAAAGACCGTGGGAAGAGCCAAACAAACAGAACCGTACGGATACATCGTAAAACCCTACAAGGAAGAGGAGTTAAAAGCAGTCATCGAAATGGCTCTTTACAAACATCGGTTCGAAAAGAAATTGAAAGAAAGTGAAGAGAAATACCGCACCCTCTTCGAAGCATCCACGGACGCCATCTTCCTCGAAACTCTGGAAGGACGCATCCTCGACTGCAATCAATCCGCCTGTGAAATGCTCGGCTACACAAAAGAGGAGTTGCTCGGTCTGACAGTGACCGATCTAGTTCCTGAAAACATTGCAAAGACATTACCGGATATTATCACGGAAGAACAAACCACGGGGGGCATTTTCAAGGAAGCAATCAACAAAAGAAAAGACGGTTCTCTCATCCCCGTCGAAGTGAGTACACGACTTATGAAAGTCGGGGGAGAACAACTGGTCGTCGCATATATCCGCGACATCACAGAGCGTAAAAAATTCGATGAAGCATTAATGCGAAGTGAAAAGAGATACAAGTCTCTGTTCTCCATGGTGCGGTTGATGTGCGACAACGTACCCGATCTTATCTGGGCAAAAGACCTGAATAAAAAATTTCTTTTCACGAACAAGGCCATCTGTGAAAAACTGCTCAACGCCAAAGACACTGATGAACCCATCGGGAAGACGGACTTATTTTTCGCCGAGAGAGAACGACGGAGCCATCCTGAGAATCCAGAATACCATACCTTCGGTAAAACCGGCATGGATTCGGATTCTATCGTCATGAAAAGTAGAACACCGAAAAGATTCGATGAATTCGGCAACTTAAAAAACAAATTCCTTTTCCTCGATGTATACAAAGCCCCTTTCTGGGACGAGACCGGTAAAATGATAGGCACGGTCGGTTGCGGACGAGACGTTACAAAAGAGCAACAAATCGAAGAAGAACGAAAGCAAACAGAGGAGAAATTGAAAAAATCCCAAAAACAGTTAAGCAGCCTGACCGCACATCTTCAATCCGTTAGAGAAGAAGAAAGAGCAAACGTGGCGCGCGAAATCCACGATGAGTTGGGACAGTCATTGACGGCCCTAAAAATGGATCTGTTCTGGATGGATCAAAAAATACCGAAAGATGAAAATGCATTACGTCAAAAAATCTTAGACATGATCGAGTTGACTGATGCGACGATCCAATCGGTCAAACGCATATCCACGGAATTGAGACCGGGACTCCTGGACGATCTGGGCCTCTCTGCCGCCATCGAATGGCAGGCGGATGAATTCCAGAAACATACTGGAATCCGATGCAAGATAACGATCGAACCCGAAGAAATCATTTTAGACAAGGAATTATCAATAGCCATTTTCCGTATTTTTCAAGAAACCCTCACAAATATTGCCAGACATGCCCAAGCCACAAAAGTGCAAACGTGGTTGATAAAAAAAGAACATTTCATAAAATTGGATGTGCAGGACAACGGGAAAGGAATTACGGAAAAACAAATGCACAACATCAAATCGTTCGGTCTCATCGGAATACGTGAACGGGCTTCCTTTCTCGGGGGAAAAGTGAAAATTACAGGGGAAAAAAACCGCGGCACGGTCATATCTGTCAGCATTCCTCTCAGCTCGGATTGAAGGAGAAAAACGATGATTAAAATCCTCATCGCCGATGACCATGCCGTCGTTCGAAAAGGTTTGAAACAGATACTCGCGGAAACTCCGGATATGTCAGTCACCGAAGAGGCAAAAAATGGAAATGATGTCATCGCGAAAGTGAATCAGAAAGAATATGATGTCATCGTCCTCGACATTTCCATGCCGGGGAAAAGCGGCCTGGAGGTGCTGAAAGAATTAAAAAGTATAAAACCCAAACTACCAATTTTGGTGTTAAGCATGCATCCCGAAGAACAATATGCTATTAGAGTCTTGAAGGCAGGAGCAGCAGGATACATTACAAAAGAAAGCGCTCCGGATGAACTCGTCGCAGCGATTAGGAAAGTATCCAGCGGCGGAAGGTACATCACGTCATCGCTCGCAGAGAAATTAGCCTTCGACCTTGTATCCGATTCCTCTACCTCTCCTCATAAAAAACTATCCAATCGTGAATATACGGTCATGTGCATGATCGCCACTGGAAAAACCGTCAACGAAATTGCAAAAGAGTTGTATCTAAGCGTGAAGACGATCAGTACGTATCGATCACGTATACTCGATAAAATGCGGATAAAAACCACTGCTCAGCTCATTCGCTATGCAATAAAAAACAAATTGGTCGAATAAACGATTCCGCCGCGAATCTCATATTGGCGGGATAAAATCCATTTCTATTCCCGATATACGATCCCCTCTATCTATTTTGTAAGATAAACCTCTACAGAAAATTCGGATAGAATCCTATCCATTAATCAGATTCTTGCTGATTGACTCACAAGCATAAAAGTTGTAATTTAATCCAAAAGGATAAGTGCAAATACGCGTCGATGAGAATTTTTATCGCTGACAACTCTAAACTTATGCGGGAACGAATCATCCACATGTTATCCGGGGTCGGCGGAGTAGAAATAGCGGGACAGGCGCAGAACGGATTCGACGCGTTAGACCAGATTCGGAAATTACGACCCGACGTTGTCATACTCGACATTCGAATGCCTGGAAGAAACGGAATCGATACACTACAAGAGATAAAGAAACTAAAATCTGCCCCATTGGTAATTATGTTTACGAACTATCCTCATTCACAATACAGCAAGAAATGTCTGGAGTCAGGGGCAGATTATTTCTTTGACAAATCATCAGAATTCGACAAACTCATCGATGTGTTCAGAATAAAAAATATAGACGGTTACCCAACCGCTCAAATAGGTCCGCCGATACATCATCGGCGGATGCCACCAACAAGGCCTGCCTGTTCCTCTCCCCATCCCGATACGTCGGGATGAACAGGCAGGCCCTTCCTCCTATCGGAAGGGCCTGCTTTTCTCCACACAAGACACCAATTCCACTTCTGCATGAAAATGAAAAAAACGCATCAGCTATAAATGGCTTTCAATTCACTCATCCGTCTCGGAATATCGATCCTATTCGCACACATGGCACTGCACGTCGTACACGATATACAGGATTTAAGTCCTTTGCCGGAGCAAATCTCATCGAGAGCGTCCCGGGCCTGATTAAAATTGTTATAGCATACAGCATACATATGGATTCGCATCAACGCCGGTATATCAACACCGCGAGGACATGTGGATTGACACTTCCGGCATTGCCGGCAGTATCCCAGCGATAGTTTGATTTCCCGGTCATCCAGAAACTTCTTCTCTTCTTCGGTGAATTCCAGATTGCGGGCCACCGAAAAATCCTCTTCCATCTGCTGAAATGTTGTATAACCGGGGATGGCCGTTGTAATGAAATCATTCCGGAGTGCCCACTTCAGAACGGCCGTATGCATGATCTTCCCTTCGTAGAAGCTCTGCTTGTCGCTTGGTACATTCTCCCTGTACCAGTACTGTGTACACTGCGTTTTCATCGCGACGAGTCCGATTCCCTTGGCGACCGCCTTCTTGAATGTATCGTGCAATGTCTGATCATCGGACATAGCGTAATTGTACGCTGTTTCAATGACATCAAAGACGCCGGACCGAATTGCATCACCGATGCACTCGGCGATGTTTGTATGGACGCTGAATCCGATGAATCGGGCTTTCCCTTGCTTTTTCAACTGCTGAAGTGCCTCTATGATCCCGGGATTGTTCAACCACTCGAGCGTCGTCACATTGTGCGAATACAGAATGTCCACACAATCGGTTTGAAGGTTCTTCAGACTTTCCTCGGCGATACGCAGATACATTTCCTTTGCCTTATCAGGGCTCATTCCCCGCTGCTGATGCGGTACATACACCTTCGTCCCGATGATGACTTTATCGCGAACGCCCAATTCCTTGATGGTTTCGCCCAGCATCTTCTCGTTGCCGCCGCGCATGTACCAGGCAGCTGTGTCGAAATGCCGTACTCCAATTTCGTACGACTTCTTAACGAGCGCTGCATCCAACGTGTTCATCACACCCATGTTGACGATGGGAATTCGGATGCCGGTCTTTCCAAGATTCCTGTGGATGATCTCTCCCTTTGTCTTCTGAATAAACCGTCTGTTTTCAGTCAAAGGCGCTTTCTCCTTCGATACGCCGAAAAATCCCACAGACCCAAGTCCCAAAACACTCCTCGACATAAATTCACGTCGGTTGATGCCCTTCGTCTTTTTACTCATGACAGCAGCCTCCTTTAAGCATCATTAAAATCTTTCCTCTACAAGCAATCAGTCCATTTTTATACCCGTTAAAAATGCAGTCGAAGTAAGTATTGAATCGATTCACAGCTGACCTTTCATTATTGCTTGAGAAATCCACAACATCAAAGATCATCGCATGTTGATGACGCGTCCTTCTTTCGAAGTGCCCTCTTGATTTCCTGTTCAGCTTCCTTCACTGTAAATACGTCTGTACGTACCGAATACCCCATAGATCTCATCTTAAGCATGAAACGATATACCTGGGGTGCCATCAACTCCGCATGGTTAAGGATTGACGTATCTTGAAACAGCTCAGCCTTCGGTCCTTCGAACAAGACACGTCCCTCTTTCAGAACAACGACTCTTCTCGCCAACCGTGAGACGAGATCCATGTCATGTGAGACGAAAATCGCTGTCTTCCCCTGATCATGGTATCGTAAAATCATCTCCTCTACCATTGAGGCCGACCGTCCATCCAATGCCACGGTCGGCTCATCCATCACGAGCACCCGTGGATCCATGGCCAAAACGCCCGCGATAGCCACTCTCCGCTTTTCTCCGCCGCTCAGATGAAACGGGGATCTTTTTCGAAACGATTCAGCATCCAGCCCTACCATCGCGAGCGATCCACAGACACGTTTCTCGACCTCATCAGCCCTCAATCCGAAATGACGGGGACCAAAAGCCACATCGTCAAACACGGTTTCTTCGAAGAGTTGATCCTCTGGAAACTGAAACACCAACCCAATGATCTGTCTCACCCAGGCCAGATCGAGTTTTGATCTCGTAATATCCTTAGAACCGATCCAAATCCTTCCTTCTGTAGGTTGAAGGAGGCCGTTAATATGCTGAATGAGTGTCGTCTTTCCAGATCCTGTTGCTCCGACGATAGCTACGATTTCTCGTGGCGGAATTGTAATCGAAACATCGCGCAAGGCCACGCGAGGCGGCGAGAAGGGGGAATAGTATGAATAAGAGAGGTTTTCAATCTTGATCTGCATCCCAACCCGGCACCCATTTTCCCAACGTGATTTCGACAGGGATCGACAACCCCAGACGGCCCAGATCCTCTTCGTGTTGAAAAACAGCACGGGGCGGACCTTCCAAGACAATCTCCCCTGCATCCATGATAACCAGACGGTCGAACGCCAATGTTTCCTCGGGATATTGGGTCACCAACAAAATCCCCATTTGGTTCTCCTCCGCTTCTCTCTCCACCATGCGAAGGACTTCTTCTCTGCCTCGAGGGTCGAGGAGTGAAGTCGGCTCATCCAGCACGAGATACAGAGGTCGCATCACATACACGGCGGCGAATGCCAGTCTCTGTCGTTCACCGCCGGAAAGAAAATGAGGCGGACTGTCCCGATAGTCTTCAAGATGGAAACGTCCGAGTGCTTCCTCCACCCGCTCGTGCATCACATCGACAGGAATTCCCAAATTCTCAAGACCAAAAGCGATCTCCCGTACGACAGTTGTCGCCACGATCTGATTGTCCGGATTTTGGAACACCATTCCCACGCTTCGGCGGATATCATACATGCGCTTCTCATCGTGCGTCGTCATTCCGTCTACGCACACATCCCCTGAAATGGGTTTCAACAGCCCGTTCAAACACCGCACGAAAGTCGTCTTTCCGGACCCGTTCGCTCCCATCAACGCGACTCTTTCGCCGGCTTCAAGAGTAAACGAAACACCCCGAAGTGCGAATGATGACTCACCCTCGGGGTATTTATAACACAAATTCTTGACTTCAATCATCCCGAACGAACCAGATCTTTAATATATTCTACGATACGGTCCGTGGCGCCTACATTCTCTCCAACGAGCCGTTGTGCCGTTCTTCCCATTTCAGCCAGGCGATTCCCATCTTTTACCAAAGAAGAAAGAATTTCATACAGTCCCTGTGAATCCCTCACAATAAATCCGACCCCGTATCTTTCAAATTGACCGGCTTCAAACGAATTCGTGCTCCTGGGTCCAAACAGGACAGCCTTGCCGAGCGCGGCAGGCTCCAACACATTGTGAATTCCAAGGCCGAATCCCCCGCCAACATACGCCAGCTCTCCCAACGCATACAAACTCGCTAAAATACCCATCCGGTCAACGATAAGGAATTCCCCGTCAGTCACGAGTCGCCCCCCATCCAACTCCGACAGCCTGTGCGACCGAAGGCCCATTTTCGAGATTCTCTCCTCCAACTGCCGCGTTCTCTCTGCCGAGGGTTCATGTGGGACTAAAACGACCCACATCGACAATCCTTCGCCGTTTAAGCGTTCGAGCGCCTCGAAAAGGACATCCTCATCCGAAGGCCAGGTACTCCCAGCCACAACGCACAATCGATTCCCCTTGATCTTCCTCAGAGAAGCGACGATATTTTCCGCTTCCCGCGCGCGGCGGACCACTTGGTCGTACCGTGTATCCCCCGCCACCTCCACACGTCCTCGACCCAGTCGATACTTCAGACAGAAATCTTTGGTCCCCTTCGAGACAGTCAACAAAAGTTGAAACGGCTCGTAAAGAAATCGGATCGCCCAAAGCCAGATGGGGAGATGTTTGGACGTTTTATACCGTATCGAACAGTTGACGAGGACGGCAGGAACTCCGCGCTTCTTCAGCTGCCAGAGATGGTTTGGCCACAGATCGTGTCGTATCACAATGGCCACATCGGGCCGGACGATGGAGATAAACCGTTTGGCTCTCCTCAACGAATCGAAAGGAAGATAGCACAGACAATCGGCTCCGGAATAAGTTTGAACGTGATCGAATACGGAGGGTGAGAAAAAACTGACGACGATACAGCCGTCGGGAAACAAACGCCTCAGCCGGTCGATGAGGGGTTTTGCCTGCTCGAATTCTCCCATCGAACTGCAATGAATCCAGAATCTTGGATTTTTTCCCGCCGAGTGACTCATCTCTGTCTCAAGATCGCGAAAGAGATTCCATCGTCCCCGGAATCCCTGTCGTACTTTCGGATGGACAAAAACGCCCAAGCCAAAAACGACATAGAGTAAAGGGACAACCGCAGCGTTGTATAAGAAATACAGGAAAGATCCCATGCTCACTCTCTCTGAAGAAGCGATTCGGCCGCTCGGATAACATCCATGCTCTGAATTTCCTCCATGCACTTGAAATGGCCCTTTGGGCATCGTTCAGTCCCATGATACGAGCACGGCCTGCAGGAAAGCGGCCTTTCCACAACGACCGAGGACGTCCGGAAGGGTGCAAAACCCAAGTGGGCCGTCGTAGGACCAAACACAGCAACGACGGGTTTCCTCAAAGCCGCACCCATGTGCATGAGCCCGGTATCGTTCGAGATTAAAAGATCCGAACCTGCAATCGCTGCGGCGGTCTCCTGGAGCAAAAATCGACCCGCGACATTCAACGGAGCCTTCTGCATCCTTCGGGCCACTTCTTCACAGACATCCCTGTCATCCTCTCCGCCCAGCAGAACCACCTTGTTCCCCTTTTCCTGGAAATGAGCGCCCACTTCAGCGAAACCCTCGGCAGGCCATCTTTTTGTGAACCGGCTCGCCCCGGGAGCCAAGGCGATTCTTCTCCCTTCACCCAACACCGAAACCGCTGTCTGTTTCGCTCCCTCCTCGACGATGAGGTCGAGTCCCCCTCCATCGTCTTCGACGTTTAATGATGAAATAGAATCGAAGAACCTCAATGGGATAGGTTGAAAAACGCTTTGAAGTCCCCTCCCAAAATGAACCAATAAAAAACGTCTCCACCGATCGGGCCTGTGATGGATGCGCCTTCTCGCTCCCGAGAAAGCACGGAATATCAGACTCCTCAAATTGACCTGAAGATCGAGAATCGCATCGTACTCCGTTTCGCGAATTTTATGAAGGATGCGTCGAATCTCGAAAAATCCGCTTTCGGGAGAAAACAATAACAGATTGTCAAGATGTCGATTCGTCCTCAGAAGAGGTGCGTAGTCCTCTTTCACGAGAAAATCGATACTGGCTTCGGGATACCGTGCTTTCACGCTCCGGACGAGCGGTGTCGTCAACAGCACATCCCCCATGGCGCTCAGACGGATGATTAAAATGCGTTTCAACCCATCTTGTTCTTCCATACGGCACCGACTACAGCAGATCCAAACGATTCCTGAACCAGTCGATCGTCATCTTCAGACCTTCCTCCAGAGAAACCTTCGGTTCCCAGTTCAGCATTCGCTTTGCCGTTTCGATGCACGGCTGCCGCACTTTGGGGTCGTCGGTGGGGAGTGGTTGATATGTGATTTTACTCTTGCTGTTCGAAAGACGCAGAATCGTATCTGTGAGTTCCATGATGGTTTTTTCATCCGGGTTTCCGATATTCACCGGTTCGTGAAAATCCGACATCAAGAGCCGGTATATCCCCTCGACCAGGTCCGACACATAACAAAAGCTCCGCGTCTGACTGCCTTTACCGAACACCGTCATGGGCTCTCCCCGCAGAGCCTGCGGGATGAACGTCGGAATCGCCCTGCCGTCACTCGGCCGCATGCGCGGACCGTACGTGTTGAAAATGCGGACGATCCGCGTGTCCACGTCATGGTACCGATGGTAAGCCATCGTCAACGCCTCTGCGAAACGCTTCGCTTCATCGTAGACGCCCCGCGGCCCCACCGGATTTACGAATCCCCAGTACGACTCCGGCTGAGGATTGACCTGCGGATCGCCGTACACCTCCGACGTCGACGCCAGGAGAAACGTCGCCTTCTTTTCCAAAGCCAAACCCAGCGCCTTGTGCGTGCCCAAGGAACCCACTTTTAGTGTCTGGATCGGATACTCCATGTAATCTAGAGGGCTGGCAGGGGAAGCAAAATGGAGGATATAGTCGATAGTGCCGTTCACGTAGATGTAATTCGTTACGTCGTGCTTGATGAAAGAAAAGCGTTCCCCCTGAAGATGGACGATGTTGTCCACCGTCCCCGAAATCAGATTGTCCATCGCAATAACTTCGTGTCCCTTGGCAAGAAGATACTCGCAGAGATGGGATCCTAAAAATCCCGCGCCTCCTGTGATCAATGTCCGTGGCATTGAAATTCCCTTTATCGAAATGAATACCTTAAATGATACGGCGATATCAAGCCGGCTTCCGCTAAAATCCTTCCGACCCTTTTTTATTCTGGATTCTGGATTCCGAATTCATCATTTGGACCTTCCCACAAAGCCCCTCGGAAAAGACAGTCTGCAATTTCCCTTCCGATTCGTACACGATCAGCCCTTCGATCTCCGGCAGTCGCTCGATGAGCGCCATTCCCTTCTCGGGCCCCAGAACGAACACTGCCGTCGCGTATCCGTCGGCCAAAAGTGCATTCTCCGCCACGATCGTCACGCTCACGCAGCCCTCGGCCGGAAACCCCGTCCTCGGATCTAAGATGTGATGGTACCGCCTTCCATCTTGGAAAAAACACCGCTCATAATCCCCAGACGATGCAACGGCAGCCTCCTCAGTCTCGATCACGCCGAGAAGTTCACCAGCCTCCGCCCTCGGATGCCGTATTCCGATTCTCCATGTATGCCGCTTGGGATGATCGCCGAAAACCTGCATATCACCTCCTGCATCGACGAGACCCGCTTGAATACCCGCTTCCTGCAAAACCTCCACCGCCCGGTCGACGATGTATCCCTTGGCAATGCCCCCCAAATCGATTCGCATTCCAGACCGGCGGAGCAGGACGCCCCCGTCCTCGAATTGAATGAAACGGTAGTCGACATTCCGAAGTGCCTTCTCCATGTCTCGTCCGTTCGGGACATGAGGATCGTCCGAATCGAATCCCCACAACGCTTTCACCAGCCCGGTCGTCACATCGAAAGCCCCTCCGGTCTTTTCAGAAATCTCCATCGATTTCTCAAAAAGCCAGCGCGTCTCCTGCGAAACAGGTACCACGCCTCGGCTTCCATTCTCCACGATGCGGGATACCTCACTCGTATCGATATGAATCGATGTCCGTGCCTCGATTTCAGCCATCTTCTGAAAAGCCTGGTCAACGGCCTTCCGGACTTTTTCATCCGGCATCCCCTGCCCGTATACGGAAATCCGCACAGCCGTATCCATAAGGAAGCGCGTCTCTTCCGTAGGCCGTGCCCCATCTTGGTTTCTGCACGAAATGAATCCAAGAATCAGGATGCACAATGCTAATCGATACCGTATCATCCCGGCCTGTTCAGGTTGTGAATCACGATCTTTTCCATCGACTTACGATAAAGAGACGATTTGAAGGACTCCAGCATCTTCAGAGCTTCCTTTGCATAATTTTCCGCTTCCTTCTGGGCTCTGTCGATTCCGCACCCTTCTCTTATAAATTCCCCCAACCACCCGTCATTCCCATTCGCATCATGTTTTAATCTATCGAAAAAAGATTGCTTCTCGGCTCGCGGACGCCCTTCCAAAGCGAGAAGCAGGGGGAGTGTGACCTTGCCGTTCATCACATCCTGCCCGGCAGGCTTGCCCATCACATCAGGAGAACCCGAGATATCCAGAACGTCGTCCCGGATTTGAAAGACCAACCCGTACATTTCCCCGAAACGACGGAGGAGATCTGTTTCCGACTCCGAGGCAGACACCGTCAATCCTCCCAATTCACAGGCGGCGCCGAAAAGATCCGCCGTTTTGTCCCGGACGATTTGAAGATACGTCTCAACAGACAGGTTCTCCTCAGCCCCTTCTGTCGTCTGCCGCAGTTCCCCCCGACTTATGTTCTGTACAATCCGCGCTACCGTCTCCAAAACCGCGCCGTTCTGCATCCCGACTCCCAAAGCAAGCATCTTCGCCAGCAGGTAGTCTCCCACGAGAACGGACACACGATCTCCCCAAAGCGCATTCAACGTGCTCCTCCCCCTTCTGACGAATGACCGGTCAACCACATCATCATGAATCAGCGTTGCCGTGTGAAGCAGCTCGATCAGAACTGCCACCATCACGCTGTCCGAGCGGGGTCGATCCACAAGCCCCTGCGACAGAAAAAATAGAATCGGACGAAGCCGTTTACCCCGCTTCTGTGCGATATAATCCAAAAACGGCTGGAGAAAATCCGCATCCGTTTGAAGTTGCAGTCGATACTCTTCCTCAAAACATTTGAGCGCCTCGGAGATTGGATGTACGATGTCTTCAAGCGTTGTTTGAACAGACTGCTGCATGGTTTAAAAGGTAAACAAAAGTTTGATTTTTGTCAAATTAAAAAAAGACCGTTCAGAATCATCAAGATGAATAACAATGATCCGCTTACCATGAAAGATTATTTTAGAAAACGTTTGACTTTATCCAATGGATCGTATAAATTAAAAATATTTTGACACTCAATGAACTACCCCGCCGCAAGCAGCGGGGCATCAAAAACAAAAACATTGAACGCCCCAAGGAGCGGGGAATTAAACCCTTGCCCGCCTCTGGCGGGATTAAAAAACAAATTCGACTCTGAAAAAGGAGGCCTCCCATGAAAAAGAAATTCACCTGCTGTCTGCTGTTCGCTTTCATCCTTCCGATTCTGCTGTTCGGACAGGAACCCGTCGATCTACAGATGGTCATGAAGATCAAAAACGAAGGATTCGATCGCTCTCAGGTCATGGAAACACTGGGCTATATGACGGAAGTGATCGGGCCGCGGTTGGCGGGATCGCCTTCCTACAAGGCTGCGGCCGAATGGTGTCGCGACAAGCTCGCAGAGTGGGGTTTGGAAAACGCACACCTTGAGGTTTGGGGCACATTCGGGCAGGGCTGGGAATTGGAGAAATTTTCTCTGGAAATGATCGAACCGCAATATTTACCCCTGATTTCTTTCCCAAAAGCCTGGATTCCGAGTACCAACGGCACGATCACAGGAACGCCGATTTTAGTGGAAGCCCAGTCAGAGGAACAGCTCGAAAAATATAAAGGCAAGCTTCAAAACGCAATCGTACTGACGCAGGCGGAACAGGAAATCGATACCTATTTTGAACCGGAAGCGACACGCTACGATGATAAACGCTTGTCTGAAATTTTACAGGCTCCGGTGGCAGGTCAACGACCTTCTCGGTTTGCCAATAGAGAAGAGTTTATGAGAAGAAGAGCCATGATGCAGAGTATGGACAAGTTGTTTCGGGATGAAGGCGTGGCTGTGATACTGGAACCCAGCCGCGGGGCAGACGGGACGTTATTCGTAAGCCGCGGCGGTTCATACCGTATGAACGCCGAGCCTTCCATCCCGTCCGTAGTCGTAGCCGCAGAGCACTACAACCGGATCGTGCGCCTGTTGAAGAGAAAGGAGCCGGTCACGCTGGCTGTGAATATACAGACCAAATTCTTCACTCAGGACTCGCTCGGCTACAACGTCATCGCCGAAATCCCCGGTGTGGATAAAAAGTGGAAAGATGAGTTGGTGATGCTGGGCGGGCATTTGGATTCCTGGCATGGCGCGACAGGCGCCGTCGACAATGCAGCCGGCTGCGCCGTTTCAATGGAAGCCGTTCGGATTTTAATGGCGCTCGGAGTCAAACCCAAACGGACAATCCGAGTCGCACTGTGGGATGCTGAAGAAGAAGGATTGCTGGGTTCCAGGGGTTATGTCACCAAACACTTCGCAGATCGCAGAACGATGGAACTCAAACCCGAACACGCAAAACTGTCGGGCTATTTTAACTACGATAACGGAACGGGTAAAATCCGGGGCATCTATCTGCAGGGCAATGACGCAATCCGTCCCATTTTTGAAGCCTATCTCAAACCATTTCATGATTTGGGCGCAACGACAGTAACGATTCGCAATACGGGCGGAACAGACCATCAGTCGTTCGACGGTGTCGGCCTGCCGGGTTTTCAATTCATCCAGGACCCGATCGATTATTCGCAGCGAAGGCATCACACAAATATGGATGTCTACGATCATGCAATCGAAGCCGATTTGATGCAGTCATCCGTAATCATGGCATCGTTCGTATACCACACTGCCATGCGTGACGAAATGCTGCCGCGCAAAACTTTACCCGAAGCCCGGGGAGAACGCAGAAGACCTTTTTAAAATATCGGGAAGTCGAAGAGCCAACACTCTCCATTCTCCACATCAGGCTGTACTTACACAAAGACCCCAGCCTTTTAATAAAAGACTGGGGTCGATATTATCCATTCGAAACGATGACAAAACAGCGGTAAAACAACGACGGGCGGAACACAATCCGCCCGTATCAATATACTTCAAAATTTTTATTTTAAATAAAGATCAGATCGAAAAAATTTGTTCAACCCTTCTGGAAGGCCTTCACGGCCTCATCGGATGTTCCGTGCGTCTCAAAAAGCGTGATCAGCTTCGTGATCATGAACAGACTCTTCACTTTCTCTGTCACACCGCTAAGCTTCAGATCTCCCTGAGCGTTTTTCAAAGAAGTCAGACACCCCATCATCGTGCCCAGGCCGGAACTGTTCATCCACTTCACCTTCGAAAGATCGATGACGACCTTCTTCTTATTCTCTGTAATCAGCTCTTTGACCTTATCATGGATAGAGATCGTCTCCGGTCCGCCCATCAGATTCCCCTTGATTTCCAGCACTGAAACGTCACCGATAGCCTTAGAATCGAAATTCATCCTGCCCTCCGTCGCTTTTCAGATTAAAAAGTTAAAATCCCAACCACGGTTTAATTGACAATAATATAACAGATCATTCAAAGAAATCCAAACACTTTTTAGACGAATCCACACTC
>JBDRSZ010000409.1:0-3008 GCA_043824415.1 bacterium
TTCTGGCTTTATTTAATCAATGCGGTATTACTCATCCTTCATGAAATCGACTCGGCGTACTGGAAAGAATGGGAGCTGTTTCGAATCAAAGGAGGGGCGGACCGATTTCTGATCCTTCATATTCCGATTTTATTTGTCGTCTTATACGGACTCGTGTCAGTCTCTCGTCAAACATTTTTCGGTTTGATTCTCTCCCTCTTCCTAAGTCTCGGTGGGATATTCGCATTCATTATTCATACAATCTTTCTTAAAAAAGGTCATGAGGAATTCAACGTACCTGTATCAAAATCCATCCTCTGGATTACAGGAGTACTTTCTCCAATCCAACTTGGATTGACGATCGTCCTGTGGACGACACGATGAGATTAGCTTTGTTCAAGGCGCGATAACCTGAAAAGCCTCCACACAGTCATTCCCCTTCTTCGTTCTTCGGGATGAAGCATTGTAGTACTGGATGGAAAGCTCGGGGAAGAAATCCTCGAATATCTTGATCAATCCCTTGGCTTCCGCCCGGCAGTACACATTGCAAATATCCCGATGCCGTATCCCCACATCTTTCTCTGCCCTCACAGTGACACAGTCTACGGAGGCTTCCGTCATCAAAAAGACCGTATTTCCCTCCGACCAAATCTTTGGCAGATTGCCGCCGCGATCCTGAAAATACTCCAAAAGGAAATCCTCTATACCCTTAACCGGATTTGCACGAAACTGGCGTTCCGAAAAACTACTCTCCTCGATGAGTTTAACCAATCGTTCGACTCCAGTCTCATATCCGATGCCGGTATAGTACTTCTCCATCGCTTTGTACGCCGCGTTGCCGAACATCTCATGAAGCACTTGAATCTGCCGTAAATCCCGCATCCTCTTATCAAAGTCAACGATATTGATCCCTCTATCACTCATCATACCTCCCTAATAAAATAAACCGGTTACAGAGAAAGACGCCTATACTCACCTGCGATGAAATCCGCCCTCTTCTCTACCGGATCGAAGCCCAAGTGCAGAATGTAATCAGGAGTAAAATTCGATGTCGCATGGACATCAATCATGGAAGTCCTGCCGTCACAGCCCTCGATGAAATTCAGGTTATTTTTCCTGTAAGGATACACGACTCCGGATACGATTGAGAAGACCCATACCGTCCTGCATTGAAGAGAGATCTTCCACGCCCACGATGGTCTTTCCTTCAAGCGCGACCAAAACAATGCCATGATACGATGTCTTCATGCCGAACCCTTCCATCCTCTCTAAATCCGTCGAAACGAATTTATCCCCAGAGTCGACGTAGAATGCGCGGAGTGCATCCAAACCTGCATGAGCTTCCTTCAAACCGTCGAACAGGACCACAAAGCCCTTCACTTCCTTCCCGTCCATCTGATAACGCGCTTCGAGTCCCGCAGGCAGAAAACTCTGGTTCAACATATCCCGAGCGATATACCGAAGTGTTCTACTGACCTGATCTTCCTCCGGAAGCAGAGACAGCATCTTCGGCATCTCCGCAGGCTGCTCGATTTTTTTCGACACTCTCTCGGCCACTGCGCGGACAGCCCGACGGATTCTTTCTGAATCGCTGCCTATTTTGAATTCGACGACGTATCTCCCTTGAAAGAACCGCAGCCCGTATTCCGAGACGATGGCCTCAGTCCCGATCTTCTCAAACGTATATCCGGGTCGTCTGTAATTCGAGTACAGACCGAAAGCATCTAATGGCGTTCCCATGTCATAGATGTCTACGATGAAGGATGTATCATCCACGCTTCCCCAAAAATAGGTCATAGTCGCCATTTCTTGGAATCCATATTTGAGATACAGCTCCGCCTCGCCGTCGATATACTCGTATAGATTTCCGGCGGAATAGTGCTTCGGCATGCCATGCCAGCTCCATCCCTTCTCGAATCCCGGGCCCGGAAACAGTTGATCCAGCCCCTTCTGCGGATGCTCACACGAAAAGCTGAGCACAACACAGAAAAGTAAGCATTGAATTGTATAACGAATCATCGTCGCCTCTCTTTGAAGTTCATGTTTGTTTCTTTCATTTCTTGTGTCTTGCTTCTTGTATCTTATTTCTTGTCTTTTATCCTGTCTCCCGTCTGCCGTCTCCGGTCTCCTTTAGCGAACTCAAAAAGAATCTTCACTTCACGACACCCGCATCTCGAGCAACCTTTTTGGCCTGATTGACGGCTTTCAGAAAACGTTGAATCCACTGTTTCCGCAGCGTTGATTCAGTAGGATCCTGAACCTGAACCTTCATCCATGCGCCTGCCTGCTTTTTCAAAGTTTCAGCCCACTCCATTGCCTGTTCCGCCATCTTGCGGACAAAGTCTTCTTTCCCTTCAATACGGTACATGTCCACCTCGACCATCCGCTCCAACACGACAGTGTAGGTCTGCATGGCCTGACACCAATGCCAGCCGTATGGGTCGAGCGGCGTCGGCATGTGTTTCGTCAGTAACGCTTTCGCTGAAAAAAAACCGTCCAGCGCCCTCGAATAGTTCTTGTTCATCCAACTCCTCGCCGCATCGTTCATCTTCTGTTCATACTGAGGTACGATCCCGTAGAAAGAAACCTCCTGGGCGAGACAGTGGAGAAACGTTGTTTTACTATTTTCTTCATACGGAGCGGAGTTGAAGCATGACCGTAATGGCAATGACCCGGAGCCTTCGAATTCACTCACACTGAAGAACTGACCGGATTTTTCAACAGTCCCTGTATGGGATAATGCATCGATGAAAAAGGCAAAACTTATCCCGAACAGCAAACGAACGATCCTCACGAAAGACGAAGACTCCTTTCGCCCGCTCTCGGCCCGGCGAATGATCAACTCACTCTGAAATCTCCCACTCACCCCTCATCTTCTCCTGTATGAAACGGCTTTCTTCTGAGCCAAATCCAGAATGTGCCGGCTCCGAGCGATGCAGCTTCTCCGAACCTTCTTCTGTGCATCCGTTAGACGCGTCAGCTTTTGCAGCCTGTCCACATAACCGTTCAATTCATCCATCTTCTGATAG
>JBDRSZ010000410.1:0-13867 GCA_043824415.1 bacterium
GGTTTCTCCCTATCTCTCGTGCCATGTCGTTTGGTTTGGGTGATGCTTGATGGTTTCGGCTTTCTCTTGCACCCGGATTCTTTCTTCTTGAAGGCAAAATCCATGTCCTGACGATGATCTGTCCTGATTGTACGCTGCCCTCTTTCCCGCCTGGAAGAGGAAGGTATTCCGATCTTTGATCTTTGATCTTTAATCTTTAATCTTTGATTTTTAATTCAGCCTTATTTCCTCCGTGTCGTGGTTCCGCGACTGCTGCTCCCACTGCTCGAGGTACTACCCGACCCCGACGACCGGCTCACGGATCCCGATGACCCGGATGATCCCGACCTCGAGGCTCCTGATGTTCCGCTGCTCCCTGATCCGCTCCGACGTACGACGCTCCCCCTCGATCCAGAGGATGTGCTGCTGCGCTTCGTCGGCGCGCTGATCCTCCGCACTCTGCTCCCGCTGCTCTTGGATGCTTCGGATGTGGACTTGCTCGCTGTTCCGCTCCGCCGGGTCACGCGCTGGCCTGTATTCCCTGTCTCTGTCTTCCGCGCTGCTGTCCCGCTCATGCTCCCTTCTCTCCTCTCACTGCTCCCCTGCGTCACGCGCGTCACTGAGGACCCTTTCTCTACGGCTCCCCCGGATGTCGCTTTCGCGCTCCCAGACGGACTGTACCCCGTCCGGTGCATTGTCAACCCTCCTGTCTCCCGCTCCCCAAACGGCTGACGACGGTTCCTCCCGTAATACCCGCTCCCGTATGCCCACGCTGCATCGTAATTCCACGGATAGTAGTAGTACGGATTCCGCCAGTACCCATGATAACTGTACCCGCTGTAATACCACGGGTCGTAGTACCCGTAATACCCCCAGGTCCACGGCGACCAGTAACTGTAATGCCACCAGTACGGCGACGACCAGAAGGGATCAAAATATCGATATCCCCACAAATCTCCGTACATGTAATAGTCGTCCACCTCTCCGCCCTCCTCGTCAACCTCCTCTATCACGTCTTCGTACGGCTCCTCCTCCACGATGTAATCCGAGGCCTCCACACGATGCACCCGACGCACTGCTACGACTGTGTAGCATCCCGTCATGAGCAATACGCTCAGTAATCCTAAACTCAACAACACTCTGATTAAACGATTCATCTCAATCGCCTCCTTTCATGAGGTTAGAAGTTTCATTTTTATCTTCTTGCATCTCTTGAAGTTCTCCTTTATTCTTGACGGTAAAATGCTTCCGATAAATTCCAATCCTCTCCGATTTCAAATCTTCGATCCGCAGGGCAAGGCGATACGATCCGGGTATCAGATCCACATTAATATGCCCGGAAACCTTATGTTTCCTCAAATCATCTTTCTCGGAAAATATAACCTCTTCGACGGCATCGGACGAGGCCACCGAGCGATAATCCTCATCGTAAACCACCCAATGAGTGCGGTAGGCGCCCTTGTTCTCACTTTTATCTGTTTGAAACCGAAGATTCCATGCCGAAAACACATAGACAAACTCGATCCGTACGGTTTGTCCGATCCGACTTGTAGAACCGATTCGGAAATCCAAACCTCGAATATTATTCACTTCGGAAAGATTGGGATCCGAATACAGGAAACGCGGATCTTGAAGATAAACCGATCCCTTGAATCCGATATCCCTGCGGTGTACATAGCGCGATATCGTGTTCAAGCGAACGCCGTCGCCTGTCCGGTTGGAAAGATGGTTCGATACCAATAGGACAATCCTGTATTTATAGTACGTCCAATCTTCCCAACCCTGATCATTCTTATCCCTTTCCCTGCGATCGGGAGTGCCAAACTTGATATATATTTCTCCGCGGCTGTCCCAGGGGGGATAGATAAAATGGGTAGCATCCCAATCACGGCCAAAATTTTCTCTGGCATATAGAACCCGCCGCTTGAATTCTTCTTCCGCTTCATTCTTCGGAGTTGTCGGAGTCGGATCTTTCGAAGCCCACAGCTTCCGCCACCACTCCCGACGGTCCCATTCATTCTCCAACGAAAGATAAAACGCCAACTCGTCCTGAGATACGATGTGATACAGTCCGTTAAAAAGAAGATCTCCCTCTGTCCACGAGGCCCCCTTTTTAAGTAGCTTCTCCGAAAGGTTCTCCCACGTCTTCTCCGTCGGAAACGATTCCACAGGCACCTTTTGAACGGCTACTTCCGGTTCTTCTTCGACCGACTCTTCCAAAACCTTGGAATACCGTTCCAAAACATCCATCGCCTGCCTTGCCATCGTTTCGTCCTGACCTTTGGCCATCTCCACCAACGTGGGAAGCACAGTCGGATCCTTCAATTCTGCCAAAGCCAGAGCAGCCTGATACCGTATCGTGCTGTCCGCGTCCGCCGCTTTCTGGCGAAGAAATTCTTTAAAGGATGCATCGCCCTTCAAAGAAAATTTCTTGGCAATCAAAATTTGATGAATCACAGCATCGTCAACCCAGGGACTCTTCGGATAATTCTCAATCACCCTCTGGTATTTCTCAAACGCCTCTCTCTCCCTGCCGTGAACCTGTTCCAAGCTGAAACCAATATAGAACTGTGCGTAGTCGTTATACAAGCCTCCCGGATACTCGTTTAAAAGTCTATTATAAGTTTCGATCGCTTTATCCCACTGTCTCTCGTAGACAAATTTTTTTCCCTTGTTGTAAAGCTTCACATCTTGTGCCATGACCCATGAAACTGCAGAGATGACAAAAAAGATCGTTCCGACAATGAAAACCCGATTCCTGTTTCTGTCTTTTTTTCTTTCGATGACACTCATTTCCATCACCAAGTCCGCCTCTCTTCGGTCTTCAGGTTTTTATGAAATAAAACCATGGATTTTGGCGATCAACCGACGTTCATCGATATCCCTTCGCAACTCTTTCGATAAGTCGGCCAATTCAAGCTCGGGAGTACGGATCACATCCTCCAACACCCATTCTATCTCTGAGACGAGTTGGTAGAGTTCCAAATTTTTATGCCGAACGATTTCTTTCATCTTTCGCGTTCTCTTTAAAATCTCTTGGGAGAATTTCATCTCCGCATCCCAATCTTCACGATGAATGAGCACCGGATTTTCCATGTTGCTCAGATTCAAAAAATGAGTTTCAACACTCAATAGATAATTCCTGAGCACCCGGTTGTTGTCCAGCGTCTCGAACATACTTCCGTTTTGAACCATTCGCCGCGTTCTATCAAGCCAGCTCGGTTGATCGAAGAGTAGTTTTCCCAATCCCAACCCGCTGCAAAAAACAACGACAAGAACAGCGATCCGTCCTGCGGGTTGGGGACGCCAGAGCAGGCCATTCCACAGCCGTCTGAATGCGGTCGCATTTCCTCGGCTCTTGGCTTCCACATCGATCCTTCGAAGACATTCCCTCTTCAGTTTGGCAGGCGCTTCCGGCAGCGTCCTCATCTTTAATAATTGCTCCGTCGCCTCGAACGCTTTTAATAGTTCACGGCATTCTGAACACGACTCCACATGGTCGCGGAATGCCTTTCTTTCTTCATCGTGATATTCGCCCAGGGCATAGGATAAAACTCGCTTCGTCCTCGGACACTCCATATTCATTCTCCAGTGTGTAAGTGCTTCAGTTCCTTCTGCAGCTTGTGTAATGCTCTGAACAGATGTACCCTCACGGTGCTTTCGGAACATTCCAAAACCTCCCCGATCTCACGCATCCGAAATCCGTGATAGTAACTCAGTATCACAGCCAGTCGTTGAGGCCGAGTCAGCTTCTGAAGAGCGACCTCGATGGCTTTCCCTTCCTCCGATTCTATGGTTTTGACATCAGGAGCATATCTGTCCAGAACCGTGAGTCTTTCCTGGGATCCCCAGTCCACTTTCAACATCTTCTTCTCCCGCCTTCTGAAATCGATTGCCACGTTGTAGGCGATGCGATAAAGCCACGTCGAAACCCTGGCCGTGCCTCGATACTGCCTGATGTTTAAATAAGCTCTCAAAAACGTTTCCTGTGTTAAGTCTTGAGCATCCTCGTAATTCCCCGTCAGATCGTAAAGAAGACGAAAAATGAGCGGAACATATTTCCGAACAAGCTTATCGAAGGCCTTCCTCGAATTCTCCTGCGCATTTTGAACCCACTTTTCATCGTCTCGATCCATTCAGCCGCCTTCTATTCATTAGACGAAAGATCGAAAAATCCGTTTACATAAAAAATTCACAACTCCCATTATACACTCTGTCTCCTTCGACCACATTTTTCTTACAATAAGGATCGGCTGTTCATTGAAAAACATTCGATAATGCTCGAATCCTCCATAGCTGCCGTTCCAACCCATCAATGATTCTGCAAGACCACATCGACATCCACCATATAAAAAACAACGTTATTCCTTCGAAAGATTAAAGGAAAGAACCGATCCCGCAACGCACAACATGCCAAGAATGGAAAACAATTCGGGAGATTCCTCCGGCAGAAGCAGCCAGCTTAAAGCCGCTCCGAAAACCGGAATAATGAATTTCCATAAATTCAACTCGGACACTTTGACGTCGGAACGCTTTAGGAGGGCAAACCAAACGGAGAAAGCCACCGCGGAAAGGACGGACAGCCACAGAAGCGCTCCGTAAAAAGGAGCGGGATGGTCGAAGCGCGGCAGTCCCTCAAACGGAATTGAAATCAGCAGGAGAAAAAATCCCCCAACAAAAATTTGGACTGAATTGAGAAGCAGTGGATGGACGTTCTGGTCTTCTCTGGCGACGATGACATTTCCAATTGCAGAAGAAATGCTCGCAGCGATGAGGAGGATGACTCCCAGGAATTCCTTCCATCCGGCGGCGGACCAAGGCTGTCTGCTCAGGCTGATGATAACGATTCCTGCTATGCCGATCACAATGCTGAGCGTCTTCGAGAGCGTCATTTCATCATCGGGCATCAAGAAATGCGCCGTGAGAGCCGAAATCAGCGGAGCCGCGCCGATGACGATAGCACCTAGCGCTCCAGGGACCAAGGTCATTGCATGATAAAACAATCCGTATAAGAGAAACGTCTGAAAAAAGCTGACGAGGAGAATCGTGCGTCTGTTTGCCCAAACGGTTCGAACAACGGACGGAAATCTCCCCCAGAAAGGGAGGAGGAGCAATCCGGAGAGCATGAAACGGATCCCCGCGAAGAAGAGGGGTCTCGCGTAACGGAGGCCGATCTTCACGCCGACGAACGCCGTGGACCACAGGAGACACGCGGTGACGGCCAGAATGACAGTCGACAATGAGAATCGTCCTTTCAATTCATCCTTCCTTTTGCAGGTATGCTCTTTTTCACGAGTGTGCGACATCCTTACTCAATCGCAGACATCAAAATACCACGATTCTCCGCCCGCAGTGTCATCCACGTTGGAATGTCTTTCGGCGTCGCGGGCACCTCTCCTTCGGATCGGCGTTGCAGACACGCCGCTCCAGTCGAACAAGCTGATACACACAGTCCGCATCCCATGCATCGGGCGCGGTCGACGACACAAACATCTTCTGAAACCGACAGTGCACCGAACGGGCAGCGCTCAATGCACGAACCGCAAGCCGCGCACAATTCCGAATCGACGGATGCGTAAAAATCGGAACGGGCGACCGCCGCTGGCATACCAAACTCAGCCAATCCCCTCATGACTCCGCAGCAGCATGTGCAGCAGTTGCAGATGTAATTCAACGGACTGCGATGATTGGCCGTGCAGTGGACGAGTCCCGCTTGAGCGGCTTCACCCAGTATCCGAAGAGAATCCTCCTTCGCGATAGGGCGCGTTAGTTCGCTGTTGTTGAAAGCATTTTCCACCGGTGCGAACAGCAGGCAGTTTTCGATTTCGTGGTCACACGCCCTACCCACGAACCGCTGCTGAACGCGGCAAATGCAGTCGCGCACGCCCCACGATTTCGCTCCCTCCAATAGTTCAATCGCCCGTTCGTACGGAAAAATTTCAAGCTCGAACGGAATGGCCTTGTCCACGGGAATCACTCGATGAACCGAAGGGCCATACAGGAAGACGTCTTTGAAGACCTCCCGATAATATTCTTCAAATAGACGTGCAAAGTCTTCGTCCATTCGGCGGAGCTGCTCCTCGTAAATGCCGACGATAAACGGCCGCAGCCCAAAAAGTAAATGGCCTTCGCCTCTCTGGATTCGGATAAGTCCCTTGCGTACCATTCCTTTAAGCATTCTTTTGGCTTCGTGCATTTCTATGCCCGCCCATCCTGCAATGACATCACTCGGCTCGGGCGTCAACCGCATAACCGATGCTAGAATCGCTTCCTCCGCTGTAAAGATTTTAGCCAAAAGTCGCAACTCCACACCGCTCTCGGAAGCGGGGAAACCGTTCGGAATCGCATCCAAGCGACGGGCCAATTTTCGATATAATTCCTTATCCATCATTCGTTCCTTTACTCGATACATTTTTGTTACTTTTTGGATTCCGCACGGCCGGAGGGTTCCAGCCAACGACCGAACCCGCCTTGACACGGGGGAGATAGGGGGACAGCGTCGTCCCAGGAAGCGTTCGGACATTGTCTTCAATCAGGATGGCTCCCATGCCCGTCCCCGCGCTGAGCGTACAGTGAGAGCCGATCTCCACCAGGCCGTATCGAAATTTGCCGCAGCCCTCGTAAGCATGAACCGTCGCCCGGCTGTACGCGCCGATGAGGGTGTTGTCCCCGATGAAAATCAGCTCGGGTCGGAAATGATCCAGCCACACGAACTGCATGATCTCCGTATTCCTGCCGACGTGCACTCCCATCCAGCGATAGAACGCATTCTTTGCCGGGGTCCCCTTCATGAAAATCGATACGGCCACTTGGAGCAAGAGCAAAATTCTCCGCCAAGTCGGAAGACAGACCTTCCGCCAATTCACCGCATTCTTCTCTTCGGGTGCGCCTAGTCCCGAAATCGTATAATGACGCTTAACCACTTTAAAAAACGCTCGTAAATTCTCCCTGCCCTCCTCCGTCCGGGGATTCAGCGTTCGCACATCCACGCCCCGACCACCAGAAGTTTTGCTGATCGTAATAATGCGGTCCTTCTTCTCGCTGAATCGCACAGCCCTTTCGACGATCTCCGTCGTTACTATCCGCATGACTTCTTCGGGACTCTTATCGCGATACCTTTTCATATGACCCATCCTGTCTATTCAACCCATTATGACTGAATTCCAAAATCCAACACAGAAATCTCCTCTAACAATCGAGCACACTTCCCCGCGTCGGGTGAAACACCCTTCAGCATGCTTCTAACTATTTTTAAATTCGCTGTCCGGAACGTCTCTCTCTCATCCACTTCGTCCGTGCTCCCCTTCGCTTCGGTCGACAGGACGATGAGCCCGCCCGTCTCAAACGAAGCCATGACGCCCATTTTCCCAGGCCCGACCAGCTTCGTTCTTTCCCGCAGGATTATAAAAGTACGGTGCGTATTTCCCGAAAGGACGGAGATGATATTCTCCGTATGCTCCGACGCATCCAGACTGTGCCAGGACGAAAGGATCGCATCCGCGGCACGCTCCACGCTTTCTTTATTTCGTCCCTCCACGATCCAGACCGGCAGAATGTACCGAGGACAGGAAACGCGGACGGATTCGAAGTTTCGGACCGCATCTTCTTCCCCAATCCGAATCTCCTCAATCGGAAACGGCTCTGTCGACGTCTGCAGGTGCTCGTGTTTTTTGATGGACGCCCCGGCCAGTCCGTTGAACACCGCTCGAAAGCAGCCGTCCGTCTTCTCAACAAAATCGTTCATGAACGAAAGAATTTCCCTCCGATAATCCTGCGGGTGGTGCTCGGCGTTCATCACTGTAAAATGGTTGTACGTGATGGATGCAAAGTTCGCTCCTACATAAAACGCCTCTCCCGCAAGATCGACCTCCAAAAGAATCTCACCCGGATTCTGTGCGTCAATGTTCGATTTGCAGAGATAGCAGGGTTTCCCATCACCATCCCTGTTGACCAATCGCGATGTGTCGGCATCTTCTGCGATGACGCCCCTCTCCATCAAAAGCGCATGATCGCGTCTCAACTCCCTGTCCGGATTCCACTGCACGCGAAACGTGACGCCCGTCTCCGGATCGAAAAATCGCTTCTCATACTCATCCTTCATCCCCAAAGGATCCGCCAGCACAAACCCGCTGTTCACCTGTTGCTTGTACAATGCGATCAGCGCATAGCCCAAACCAACCCGCTTCCGCAATGTGACAATATCCTCAACAATCCGATCCCTATCAGTGGAAGCAGATTTCGCAACTCTCTCGAACACCGTCCGGTCTTGATCGGAAGCACGGAATCGTCGATGGTATTCTTCTATTATATTATATGCTGATTCCATCCTTCAAACCAATGATGATAGAATACAGTCCGATTTTTTGAAGGCATAGATGGATCTGCTAAAATCGGGAATCGTGACAGTCAAATAAAAAAACCCACCGCGAGGGACAAATCGGTGAGGATGACGACACCCACGTTCATCCCGAGCGCGGGAATCAATTGCGAAGTATCGCTCGAATGTTTGAAAACGATCCGTACCGCTTTCACCGCCAAGGGCAGGGTCGCGCCTCCGAGCAGGACTGTGATTGGAATGTCGAAAAACAGTGGAGCAATGAAGATGATGACATAAACCGCAGCCAGCCCCGCAGCATAGATGCGTGCGCTCTTCTTCCTTCCGAAACGGATGACTAAATGATGCCTGCCTCCCCGTCTGTCGGCCTCCGCATCGGGGAATTCGTTCAAGAAAAGGAGCAGTGCGGTCAGAATACCGGGTGGAATGGAAATGACGATAATTCCCGGAGTCAGTTCTCCGGCCAGCACGTAATACGCTCCCAACACGACACCGGTGCCCAGCGCCAAACCCGCTGCCGCTTCGCCCAGCAGCCATCTCGCCAAGTGAGAAGTGTAGAAACGAATCGTCAACCCTCCGACGATCATCAATGCCAATACGGGCCAGCCCCGCACTGTACAAAAATAAAATCCGACCGCGGCTGCTGTGATGAGCGTTCCGTATGCTGCGATCCTAACAGCCCGGGGCGACGTCCTCCCCTCTTGCAGAAGTCCGCTGCCGCCGCTGAACGGCGTGCGGATCGTCCACGTATCGATCTTCGTACGATAGTCCGACAGCTCGTTGAAGAGATTCACTGAAACGTGCGCGAACACCACACCCAGGAGGAGCAAGATCGAATACAGCCAGTTATGAAATCCGTGATAATGGGCCGCCGCAACACCCATAAACATAAGAACAGCGGACAGTATCAAGAATGGCCCCCTGATTTGCCGAAACCACATTTGAATCATCCTATTCATTCCGACCACGCGTATCCGGAAAACATCATTTATGGGAGACGGATTCTCGCGCCTTTATTTTAACGATGAGACTTCTGATTATTTTTAAGACAGAAAACACGATGACCGAGCAAAAAATGATCGACGCACCCGACGGAATATTGAGCGCATATGAAAGGAACAATCCCGTTAAGGACGAAATAAGTCCGAATCCTATCGTCTAGAAAATGATGTGCTTAAATAGCTTGGAAAATAGATTTGCAGTTACCTGAGGGATCGTCATCAGAGAGATGACGAGGATAATCCCCATGACGCGGATGTTGACGACGATCGTCAGCGCCACGAGTGCGATCAGAATCGTGTTGATGAAACCAACAGGGATTCCCTGCGTCCTCCCATACTCTTCATCGAATGCGATGAACAGAATTTCTTTGAACATCAGAATAAATATCATCACAATCAAAAATGTAATGGCCATCATCATGCCGATGTCAAAACGGGAGACAGTCAGAATGCTGCCGAATAGATACCCCATCAGGTCCGGAGCATACCCGGGAGAGAGGAAGACAAACAGGATTCCAACGGCCATTCCCAGAGACCAGAGTATCCCGATGAGAGAATCCTGCCTCACATCCGATTTCCGTGACAGCACATCAAATCCCACGGCCGACACGACGGCAAACAGAGCGGCCCCCAGCACAGGATTCATCCCTAAATAATACCCCATTCCGACGCCCCCGAACGACGCATGGCTGATACCTCCGCTGATGAATACGATGCGTTTGGAGACGATGTACGTGCCGACGATTCCGCACGAAACACTCGCCAAAAAAGCCGCGACCACGGCATGGACGAAGAACCGGTATTGAAGTATCTCAAGCATCCTCTTCTCCGTGCCGCTTTAAAACCCGATGCGGAATCGTGCCGTGCGTAATCAGATCGATGGGACACCTGTATTCTTCCAAGAGTTCCTCCGTGATTTCATTCGAATCGTGGTAATGGAGAGATCCATGAACGCAGGCAATATTTTTAACGTACGAAGAAATCATCCCGATGTCGTGCGAAACGAGTACGACGGCCAACTCTTTGTTCAATTCCTTCAAGATTTCATACAATCCCACTTCAAAACCCTTGTCCACAAACGTGCTCGGCTCGTCCAAGAGGAGCAGCTTCGGAGAAGCGACGATGGCACGGCTGAGAAACACCCTCTGCATCTGCCCTCCGGAAAGTTCACCCACAGCCTTCTTCCTCAGATCGTGGATGCCCATGAGATCGAGAATTTCTTCGGCCCTGCGTTCATCCGCCTTCGAAAAACGTCTCCAGATCCCGACATCACAAGCCAGGCCGGAAAGAACGACATCCAAAACGCTGATCGGAAATTTCGCATCGAACAGCTTCATCTGCGGCAGGTATCCGATCCGAATCCCGCGCCTGCTCTGCGACCCATTCGAAAATTCGACGGTGCCTTTCAGTGGCGAAATCATACCCAGGATGACGCGCAAAAGAGTCGTTTTCCCGCCGCCGTTGGGTCCGATGACGCCCAAGAAATCGTTCTCATACACAACGAGATTCACATCCCGCAGCACGACATTCTCGCTGTACCCGGCCGAGACGGATTTTAACGCAACGCACTTTTGCATCGTCTGTTACTTCAATGCCTCCTGAAATGTATGGGCCGCCTGCTCTAAATTCTCCAGCCAATCGTACGCCAACGGGTCGATGCGGACGACGCGCGCGCCAATCTCCGAAGCCACCGCTTCCGCACTTCTCGTGTCTGACTGTTTTTGGACGAACACAGTGCGGATATTTTCCTCCTTCGCGGTGTCGATCACATGCTTCAAATCAGAAGGATTCGGATTCTTACCCCCGATTTCTATGGGCACTTGAACAAGACCATAATCACGCGCAAAATACGACCACGCCGAATGGTACACCAAAAACTTTTTCTTATGAATATTCTCATACAGAAGCGCGATCCTCAGGTCCAGCGCATCGATCTCTTCGAGAAACCTTTCCGTGTTTTCCCGATATTGCATCTGATTTTCAGGGTCGAGCGCGATGACGGCTTCAGAAATATGCATCACCTGCACCCTCACCGCTCGCGGTGACAGCCAGATGTGAGGATCGATCCCCTCTCCATCGTGCGATTCCTCCTCGTACTCTCCCTCTTCTTCATGAACATGACCGCCCGCGATGAGGTCCACGCCCGCCGACGTATCGACGATCTTCATGTCCTCATTAGCCGCTCGAATCTTATCCATCCATGATTTCTCGAACGGGATATAGCCGATCCGAAAGTAGAGAATGGACCGGCTGAGCGACCGCATCTGCTGCGGCGTCGGTTCGTACACGTGTGGACTGTGCCCCGGAGGAATCATCACATTCACATCGAACCGGTTCCCGGCGATTTTCTCCACAAAATATTTCTGGGGAAGAATGCTGACCGTGATCTGGTTTTTCGCATCTTTCCAGCCATCGCCACATCCAAATACGAAAAATAGAATCGGTGATAAAATAAAAAACGACTTCTTCATTGCCCATCCTTTAGAAAATCACATCTTAAAGAGAGAACAGGAACATATTAATGAACACATGATAAAAAGTCAACAATCAGTTTGTATAATCTCCTTCACTATTATACCTCTTGATATCCCGCCCCGACGAGAATCGACGCAGCAGGAGGAACGCCGGGAATCCCAACGCCACAACGATCAAACCGTAAAGCGCCGACACCGGTTCGTCGAGCAAGACATTGACCGTGACAAACAGCAGAAACCCGATATAGACGGCCGGAATCACCGGATACGCCGGCACACGAAACCCGTCGTACGACGGATCGGGATACTCGCGGTGCCGGAGCATGAATATCGTCGAGGCCACGAGCGCCAGACTCATACTATCGACGAACATCACGTAGCTCACGATCTTCTCGAATGTCCCTAAAAAAATGAGTGCGAACAGGATCGTACCCCCCAAGAAAAGGAGCGTAAATTCCTGCACTTGTGTGCGTGAATTCACCCGCATGAAAATTCTGGGGAGCACATGATCGGCCGCCATTGCATAGTACGCCCGCGGGACCTGCATGAGCGTTACATTCAGAAAACCCAGTGCAGAAATGACGATCGAAAGCGAGATGATGAAATAGCCCACGGGCCCGAAGCAGACCCTGGCAACCTCGGCTGCGACGAGCTTGGATTCGGCGATCCCTGAAATACCAAGCACCCGATAGTATGCAAAAACGATGAGGAGGTAAAGCGAGATGATAATGAAAACGCCCAAGAGAATGGCTCTGGGCAGATTTCGCTTCGACCGCCGCACATCGGCCCCGAAATTGATCGTGTTCTGGTATCCGCCGTACGTGTAGAAAACCGAGATGAATCCCACGCCCAGGGCAAACCAGAAGGATTTTCCGGAGCCGGGGCTGATGGATGGCGAGGGGATCTCGCCCCGTCGAAGGAAGGCTGCGGAACAGACGGCCAGGATCATCCCGATCTTCAGTATCGTCAGCACGTTCTGCGCCCAGGCCCCGGCCTTGATACCTATATAATTGATGACGAGAAGGAACACGACGAGTAGGATGGCAGTGATCAGGATGTTCGTCTGCGTCTGCAGATGCTGGGGGAGGAGAATCGGATTCAAGTACTCGGCGCCGATGATGGCGATGGCCGCCGCTCCAGCGCCATTCTGGATGAGCACGCTCGTCCAGTTGAGCATGAAAGCCACGGACGAATGGTAGCTCTCGGCGACGACCTTGTAATATGAGCCGGGTTTCGGGAAACGAGATCCGACCTCCGCATACGTCAACGCTCCGAAAAGACTGATAACGCCGCCCAATCCCCAGGCCGTGAAGAAAAGCGCGGCAGTCCCCGTCGAAGAAGCCACCATAGCCGGCGTCCGAAAAATGCCAATGCCGATAACTAAACTGACGACGATCATCGTCGTATCAAACATCGTCAGCTTGGCTTTAAGCTCTGTGCCTTGCTTTTCCATCCGTTCCTTTCACTCCGTCAACAGACAAGATTTAGATCCTTTTATTCAAAACATCAAGTTCGTATGCCTCGATCTCCCGCGCCATTGAAACATCATCGGGCACATCCAATCGGAGACAGAACGCATCCCACACAACTCCGAAGGGCGTCATCTTCAATGCCTCCATCAGCGCAAGGCGCTCGAAAAACCGGCCATTTTCCTCAAAGGTTCTCAGTCTTTCGAGGGGTTCCAGCAGAGCCATTAACAGCGCCTTCTGCATCGCCCGTGCGCCGATGATCCATGCGCCGACTCGATCCAGGCTCGCATCAAAAAAATCAAAGGCGATGTGAACCCGATCCAAGGCATCGCTTCGGACGATCTCTTCGGCAAGACTTCTCACTTCGTCGTTCAGGATAACGACATGATCGCTGTCCCATCGAACGCCCCTGCTGACGTGAATGAGGAGTTCCTCAAAGAACGGCAGAACCGCAGAAATCTTGTCCGCAACAGACTCCGTCGGATGGAAATGGCCCATGTCGAGGCAGATCATCTTCTTCCTCGATATCGCATACCCCATGTAGAAGTCGTGGGAACCCACGACGTACGATTCGCTCCCGATGCCGAACAGCTTGCTCTCCAAGGAATC
>JBDRSZ010000411.1:0-5687 GCA_043824415.1 bacterium
CTCCCAACATCAACAACCTTCTCGTCTCCCCTTTTGTAACTGATTCGTTTTCTATTTTTATAGCTTTCATTTTCGTTCAATTTGATTTGAATTGGATTTCCGCCTGGATATGCCCATTGGTACAAAGCCGGCGTACTGGAGATCAACGTCCGTCCCACGAGAATACAGAGTTAATCCCTCCATGTCCACAGACAGTTTTTTCAAGTTTGCAGCCGATACGAATACAAGACCTCGGTTTCTTGCGTGCGTCACAATCCTCTGATAACTCTTCAGCGCGTTGACCTGTACTTGAAGATCAGCGACCTCATGCTGGAGCGTCTGCTTCTTTTCTCCTAACCGGTCGCTTTCACGGAGCACAAAATCGACCTGGACCTTTCCCCAGAGATAGAAGGAAACGACCACGAATGCCACGAATCCAAAGAGAATGATTCCTCCGCCCAGCGGTGATGACGATCGTCCGGTCTCAGTATGACGAAAATGCGTTTTCTTCTTTCTCATATTCTTTCTTTATATATAGGCCTTTCTATGGAACAACGATTGCTGAACAGGGAAAAATCTCACAACAACTTTGGTATATACGCTTTGTATGGAATGGTTTTGATCAATTGATCTATCTCATTTCTGCTGCGCGCAAGTGCGCACTCCGCGCTCTTGGATTCCTGCTGATTTCCTCTTCGGACGGACGAACGACCCGACGGGTCAGCACGTTGAAACGAACGGTTCCCGACGGCATCGGTTCCTCACGGCTGGAGAATGTGACCTCTTCCCCTCGAAAAAACCGTTTGACCATTCTGTCCGTCAATGATTCCCAGCTGATAACGACAATCCTTCCTTCTTTCCTAAGAAATGAGACCATCTTTTCTAAACCCATGCAGAGCTGCTTTATTTCTTCGTTCACTTCGTACCGGATCGCCTGGAAAACGCGGGACAGTGTCTTCGTGCGGAAACGGGGCGGTGCGACCCGTTGAACCACCTCGGCCAACATCCCCGTCGTCTCGATTTTCGTATGTTTCCGCTCATCCACGATCTTCCGGGCGATCCGGCGGGCAAGCCGTTCCTCCCCGTATTCCCAAAAAATACGTATCAATCCATCCTCGGAATAATCGTTGATCACATCCTTCGCGCACATCGCAGCCGATTGATCCATCCGCATGTCCAAAGGCCCGTCCATCAGATAACTGAATCCCCTTTCCGCCGTGTCGATCTGATATGAGGATACACCCCAGTCCACAAAAAATCCATCGACCCGATCGATACCCGCATCCGCAAGCAGAATATCTACATCCGCGACTTCACCGCGGATGAGTTGAACACGATCTCCATAAGAAGAAAACCGATGCGTGCAAAACGCGATGGCCTCACCGTCTCGATCCATTCCGACGAGCCTGCCGTCATCGGAAAGCCGCTTCAGAATCGCTTCACCATGCCCCCCGCCGCCGACAGTGCAATCCACATAAACTCCAGAAACATCCGTCAATAAAAACGTTAAAACTGAATCGACGAGAGCTGGGACGTGAAAAATTCGTTGTTCCTGATTGTCCTCCATTTTCAATCCTTGTCGGCTCCTCCGAATTGCATCAAGCGTTCCTGACTCGTAAGCATCCCTCTCCTCATAAAATCAGCATACATGTCCGGGTTCCAAAATTCGATTTTTGTCACCATTCCGATGATCGTCACTTCTCTTACTATTTTCGCGTAGTCCAAGTGTTTCTTCGGAACAATGATTCTCCCCTGCTGATCGCAACGAGTCGGCTGGGCGTTCGCCATCATATCTAAAAGAAACCGTCGTTGTTCTTCCGGTGTCGCAAGAGACCCGTAGCTCTTTTCCCAATTAGAGGCGACATGGATAAAAACTTCCCGAGGATAGACGGTCAGATTTTTATTCGATCCGATCGTAATATGAAATGTGTTCCATGATTCGTCGGAGAGTTGATTCCGGAACACAGCGGGAATGCTGATTCTTCCCTTCGAATCGACTGTATTCTTAAATTCGCCGCTGAATAGAAGCATGAAAATCCCCTTTCAATCATCCATTTGAGGGATGAGCAAGGTATGGATGTGTAATAATTAGGGTAAAACTTGGGATATCTTGGGTCATGTGTTAATAAACAAAAGTTTATCATCAATGTCAAGTAAAAAATGAAAAAAAATAGAATCTCAGAAAGGTATTGCATTTTAACCGATTATCCCCTAAATTTATATTGGAATCGAAAGAATGAGAATTTAGAAAGGCGAACCTGCATTCATATCGTGAATGCATTATAAAAAATCATCTTTCATGGGAAAAATCACAACACAGCGTTCCTCTTCTGTCTTCATCCAGACGTATGGTTGTCAGATGAACAAGTATGACTCCGAGATCGTCGCGGGAATCCTCGAAGCGGCAGGCTATTTTATTACAGATAAAAGTGAGGAAGCGGACATCGTCCTCGTCAACACGTGTTCCGTCCGCGATCATGCCGAAAAAAGAGCGATGGGCAGGATTAGCGTCCTGGCCGGATGGAGAGAGAGCGCTCCCCACAAAAAACTCGGTGTTATCGGATGCATGGCCCAGCGGATGAAGGAGGACCTCCTCACCCGGAAGCCTTTCGTCGATTTCGTCGTCGGGCCGGATGAATACCAAAGGCTGCCTGAACTCATCGCCGACGGCCGACACGGGCCTCATTGCTGCACTCAAATCCGTCCCGAAGAGACATACGGCGCAGTCGTCCCATCCCGTTCTTCACAGGTTACGGGCTGGGTATCCATCACGCGCGGCTGCAACAATTTCTGCTCCTACTGCATCGTGCCCTACACACGCGGCAGGGAGCGCAGTCGTCCCGCTCAACAAATATTGAGTGAGATCCAACACATGGCAGCGCAAGGCTTCCGCGAAGTCACGCTACTGGGACAGAATGTTAACGCGTACAGCGACGGCGAAAACGACTTCTCTGATTTACTGAAAACAAGTAGCCGTATCCATGGCATCCTGCGCATCCGGTTCATGACCTCCCACCCCAAGGACCTGTCCAAGAGGATGCTCCGCGTCATGGCGGAACACGACACCATCTGCCCTCATTTGCATCTGCCGGTGCAGTCCGGCTCAAACCGAATCCTCTCCCTCATGAACCGCGGATACACGCGTGAAAAATATATCCGCCTCGTCGAGGAAGCCAGAGCCGTTATTCCAGGCACGGCTATTACATCGGACATCATGGTCGGATTTCCGGGAGAGACAGAGTCTGATTTTGAGGATACGGTACACCTGATGGAAACCATCCGTTTCGACGAAGCGTACACGTACCGATACTCTCATAGATCGGGGACGAAAGCGGCCGAAATGGAAGATCATCTGACCGAGGAGGACCGACTCGGCAGACTGGACCGCATCATTCAACTCCAGAGAAAAATCACAACGCAGAAGAAGAAATCAATGATCGGAAAAGTCGTCGAGGTCCTGCCCGAAACTGTGAGCAAAAAGTCGTCCGAAGAATGGATGGGAAAAACCCCCGCCGACGTTGTCGTCGTTTTTCCCAAGGAAAACACTTCTTTGGGTCAGCCTGTAAACGTCCTCATCCTGCAATGCAAAGGAACGACCTTGCGGGGAAGATTGGTTAACCATGACGTAGTCACATAAAAAGGAACCACAGAGTTACACAGAGTATTATCATCGAAATAAAAAATGATTACTATCTTGAATTTTTCTTTTCCTCTGCGACCTCTGTGGTGTCAATAAAATTCGAAAACCATTCAAATCGAAAAATCCCGGAGGGAGCCATGTGGATCATTAGATGGATCGTAATCGCAATCGTCATCCTCTTTTGTCTCTTTTTCGCCTTTGAAAATCAGGGCCAAACCGTTTCCGTCGAATTCATCAAATGGAAAACGCCCGTTCTGCCCCTTTACATATTTCTGTACATATCTTTCGGCCTGGGCATGCTCTTCTGGCTGTGCATCTCAGCCCTCAACATCCTGAAGCTCAAGGGAGAAATCCACCGGCTTCATCGGGAAAATCGGAAGATCGTGGGTGAACTCAACCGGATGCGAAACGTGAGCATCGAGGAGGAACACAATGACTCCCGGCCCGAAGAAGACGATCACGCCGTCGCAGATTAAAATCGATAGCTTCAAGGACATCCCATGACACAATATCTAATTATCGCAGCTTTAGTCGTCGGTATCGCATTGGGAACGTTCATCGCTCTCAAAACGCGAAGAAGAAAAAAAACGCGCACGACTTCGTACATCGATGCCCTGCATCTTCTGCTGGAAAACAAGAAGGACGAAGCCCTTGCTCAGTTGAAAAAAACGGTCCGCGAGGACACGGAAAACATCATGGCCTACATCACCCTGGGCGACCTCTTCCGGGACAAAGAACTGCCGGTCCGCGCTGCAAAAGTCCATCGGAACCTTCTCGTTCGGGGTGATTTGAACGATTCCGAAATCAGCACGATTCTCCGGAGTCTTGTCCTCGATTACAAAGCCGCCGGCCAGCTGGGCAAGGCCGTTGAGATGGCCGAACGCCTCGTCCATCGAAGCAGAAAGAATGTCAAAGACCAGCAGCTCCTCCTCGCTCTCTGCGAAGAAAAGGGAGACTGGGACAAAGCCTTCTTCTTCCGACAGAGCATCAACAAATGGCTGAAGAAAGATGACCAGTCCATCCTGGCAATGTACAAAGTCCAGTCCGGACTGAGTTTCACAAAACAGGGCGCCGAACGCGAAGGCCGCATCCGATTTCGGGAGGCCATCAAGCTATACAAAAAATGCGTTCCTGCCTTTCTGTACTGGGGGGATTCCTACCGCAGAGAACAGCGCAACGAGGACGCCTTCCGCATCTACCGCGATTTTACACAGAAAATCCCGGAATGGGCCCATCTCTGCTTCGACAGAATGAAAGAAGTGCTTTTCGATCTGGGGCGGTACGGCGAAATCGAGTCGATCTACGAACAAGTCATTCAGAGCAAATCCCAGGATCCAACCGCGACCATCAATTTGGCCGAACTGTACCGCAAACAGGGAAACCTCGATAAAGCTTCCGATACGTGCAGGAACATCCTCGAGATCCATCCTCAATCTCAGCGCGCCAGACTTCTCCTCGTCCAGCTTCTCAAACAGAAGGGCGATGAGAAAAAAGCGCTCGGAGAAGCGATGGAAGGATTGAAGCAAACGGCTGAAGAAAAGACCGTATATGACTGCTCCGAATGCCGTTTCGAATCCGAAGAACCCCTCTGGCGCTGCCCCCAATGCGGAGGATGGAACACCTTCCTGATAGAAAAAAAATCATGAGACCGACAATCCAAAAATTTCTATTGCTCCTCATCCTCCCCTGCGCGATCCTCCGCGCACAGACCTCGGAAATCTATGATCTTATCAAAGAAGGTCATGTCCGCCAAGCCCAAAAAATTCTCCTTCAGCGGCCAGACGTGACACAGATGGAGAAAGATCTGTTTCTCTTCTACCAGGGTCTCCTCTCCATAAACGGGGACTCAGCTGTCGCATATTACGAAGAACTCCTCGTACGGCATCCGCAAAGCCAATATGCCGACGACGCGCTTTTCCGCCTCGGTCAGGTCAAATACGCGCAGGGACTCTACAGAACCGCAAAAATACGATTCCATCGCCTGTCGATCGAGTACCCGCGATCCTCCCTCCACCAGCGATGCCGATACTGGATTGCGCTCTGCCACGCGGCTGTGGGTGAAAACGAC
>JBDRSZ010000412.1:0-5000 GCA_043824415.1 bacterium
CTGTGTTCATCTGTGGTTTGTGAATTCATCAAACTAATTATCAGTATCGTTTTTCATGCCCGTAGTCGGTCTGATTCCCTGCGGGTTTTTTGTTGACAAAGGATTCTGAATTTCCTACTTTAAACCGATAACTGTCGAGGAGTATCAATTGCTGGATCGAAATGAAATCATCGGAATTATCGGAGCGGGACGTGTGGGAAGTGCTTTGGCGCGTCTGTTCTGCAGGGAGGGGTATACAATTTCAACCGTCGTGGATTCTGATGTCGAGAAAGCCCGTTCATGCTTGAAGGCGTGTGATGGAGGGATGGGCGCTTCCGATATCCGGGAGTTGAATCCTGAGACGACTGCGGTGTTCGTTTCCGTACCGGATGATCGTATCGTACAAGTCGGCCGGGTTTTGGTTGAATCTGACGTGCTGAGGTCGGGAATGGTCGTAGCCCACACTTCGGGACTTTTACCCGCGGACATCCTTCAGCCCGCTCATTGTACGGATATTTCCGTCTGCTCCTTCCATCCGTGTTTTAGTTTCACGGAAGATTTTCGGGGTGATCTGAAGGGTGTCCATATTGCCCTCGAGGGAGATGCAGAGGGATGCCGGCGTCTGAACAAGCTGGCTGAATCCATCGGCGGAAAGCCGTTCATTCTGTCAAAGGAGAAAAAACCGTTGTACCACGCTGCATGCGCTATGGCATCGAACTATATGGTCGCTCTGATGCATCTCGTTCAGACTGCACTGCGCGGTACGGATGGGGATGAAGGATTTCGCCGTGTGCTGCCCTTGGTGCGGGGAACCTTGGAGAACATCGAGCGAGTGGGCGTGGAGCGGGCCCTGACCGGACCCATACTCAGGGGGGACACACGGACTGTGCATAAACATTTGGAGGCTCTGTCGGAATTGGACCCTCGGTTGACCTCTCCATACATTGTGTTGGGAAAAGCGACACTCCGCATTGCTGAGGAGCGGGGATTGGAACCTGAAAAAATCCGTTCAGTTGAGGAGGTCCTGCTGCGGTTCGAGAGAGTCCAATGATGGAAGTTAGGGCGGATTATCATATCCATACAGCACTGTGCCGTCATGCAACCGGCGATATGGAAGCGTACGTTTTAGAGGCGGAAGCAAAGGGACTCAAAGAAATTGGATTTTCGGATCACGCGCCGGCGGAAGAAGGATTCGATCCTAATCACCGAATGGTTCTTTCCCAACTGCCCGAATACGTGAAGCGCGTCTCAGAACTCCGAAAAGCATTTCCTGCAATCGCAGTCAAGCTGGGTTTGGAGGTGGACATCCATCCGGGATTTGAATCCTTGCTCGAGACGATGCTCCGGGAGTTTCCCGTAGATTATGTGATCGGGTCCGTGCATTTCATCGACGGTACTCTCGTGCACATGGAGCATCAAGAATCCTCCATCGAAGGAAGAAATCGTCTCGTCAGACGGTACTATGAAATTCTCGAACAGGGTATCCGGTCCGGGCTGATCGACATCGTGGGCCATCTCGATTTGGTGAAATGGGCGTTTCCCGGTATGAAAGAGCACATCCGACTGGGTGGCAACGATATTCTGAGGGCTATTCAAGAGGAGGATTTGATTTTAGAAGTGAATACGTCGGGATGGCGGAAGCCTCCCCGAGAAGTCTATCCGAGTCCGGATCTTATCAGGGCTGCCTGTTCGATGGATATTCCGGTTTGTTTTGGATCGGATGCGCACAGCCCCGAAGAAGTCGGAGCGGATTTTGATAGAGGGACGGCACTGCTCGAAGATGCGGGCTATTGCAGGGAAGTACTCGGGAATCATCGTTTAAGGATTTTTCTCCCCGAAGAAGAGAAGGTCGGATCAATGGAAGAGAAACCAAATTTGGCTTCATCGAAAAGAGATTGGTAGGTCGGATTTGCGATGACCCATTTTGATGTGGGAAAATTACCGCACGCATTACTGGACAAATGCCTGAAGAAGATCGTCTCTTCGGACCCGAGGGTGATCGTGGGGCCACGGTTGGGGGAGGATGCGGCCGTCATCGATATGGGAGACAGGTATCTTGTGGTGACGACGGATCCGATTACATTCACGGAGGAACGCATCGGATGGTACGGCGTGAGCGTCAACGCCAACGACGTGGCCACGATGGGGGCGAAGCCCTGCTGGTTTTTAGCGACGCTCCTCCTGCCCGAGGGGAGGACGGACGAGCGCTTGGTGGAATTGATATTCGACGATATCCTGGAATCCTGTCAGGCGCTCGACGTCACTCTGTGCGGCGGCCATACGGAGATCACAGCCGGCCTGACGAGACCTATCCTGGTCGGACAGATGATGGGCGAGGTGGTGAAAGATCGATTGGTCATGCCGTCTCGAATTGTGCCGGGTGATGCAGTCCTGCTGACTCAAGGGATCGCCATCGAGGGAACGGCCATCTTAGCAGCAGAGAAAGGGGAGGTTTTATCGGACAGCATCGATTCGGGACTCATTTCAAGGGCGAGGGGATTCTTAGACGATCCGGGGATTTCCGTCGTCCGTGCGGCGCTGACGGCCTGTGCGGCGGTGGACGTGCACGGCATGCACGATCCCACCGAAGGCGGAATCGCCACGGGCTTGTGGGAGCTGGCTCAGGCGTGCGGTCACGGGCTGAGGATCGATGAAGATGCCGTTCCGGTTTTTCCTGAGACGGAAGCCTTCGGAAAAGTACTCGGGTTGGATGTCTGGGGTTTGATTGCGTCCGGGGCGCTTCTCATCGTGGTTGCGGCCGGAGAGAGCGAGCGGGCGATTTCGGCCCTTTCCGAAGAAGGGATTCCTTGTACGAGAGTTGGGTCTGTGGTTTCGGCAGAAGAGGGTTTGTCCATTGTTCGCGGAGGGAAGAAAATGCCGCTGAGGCCGTTTGCGAGGGACGAGCTAGCGAGGATTTTATGATATTGATGGACGGTGCAGAATGTGCTTTTTTTTATACAAAGTGTCTACTTTTGAACATTCACTGTTTTCATTTTGGCATTTGTGGAACGGGGAAAATATAGGCGTCTAAGCAGGAGCTTTATGTAATAGCATGATCGTTTGATATTTATGTGTTATCGAAACAGGGCGAATCTATGCGATTCTGCCCTGTTTTTATTGGCATGATGCTTGCTATTTGTTTTATTCGTACTCCTGAGGAAAGGGTGGACAATTGAATGAGAATCATTCAAATTCCTTAACGTCTGATCGCGTGATCTTTGCGTCAGAGGGTTTTTTAGACGAACGCTACGTCCCACTGTTGGAGAAAGGAGACGTATGCGTCATCAAGGTCCGATTCCTATCGGATGGTCCAGTACTCCATACGATGCATCGCTTTTCCGAACATCAATGATGAACGTGTCTCCGAATGGGCATAGGATGAATGACGATACCAAAAAACTGTACAGGTCAGGAATAATCGGAGGGATGTTTATCCTGGCTCTTTTTCTGTGGCTTGGGAGTGTGAGGATTGTGGATATGAAAAAGGAGTCCTCGATTCGAGGATACGGAGGTACGCTCCCGGATAAAGTGGTAACGGCTTTAGCGCGAATGAACCGCGATTTAGAGAATGCCAAGGCCATCGTTTATGCTCGGCCGGATCGTGTCTGCTTTATAGATGCATCGAAGACGTTGAAAGAATACAGTTTTGCGTATGCGGCTTTGTGGTGCGATGATACGCCTGTGATTTCCGGCATACAAGCTTTTCATTTTGAATATCGGGATGACCGAGGAAATTTATTTGCGAGAGCAGGGAAGTATCTTCCTTCGGTGGAAACGGTAGCCTACACGATTCGCATTTCTGAGAACGACAGGGATGTTTTAACAAACTGCCGGGTGAAGATTCCATCGAACAGGACGTTTCACAGGTTAAACAACAGGTCTTTAGCAGCATGGATCGATTGTCGATGATCACATTCTAATTTTCTTCATATTCTCTCTCTCCCCCTAAAAGGTGCCTTTGATGAAGGCACCTTTTTTATATGCTTTTCTGCTTGACTGAATGGGAGGAATTGGCTATTTTTTAGAGAGCCAATCAAATGAAACGTTTTGAGGAGATCCCTCTAACAATGAATGATATAAATCTGAATGAGAAAGAATTGGACTTCTATCAGAAACTTCGTCGTCGGATCAAGGAATGGTCGGAGGCGCAGGAGGGAAAATCGAATCGTTGGACCGAATGGCTGCTGTTGGCGCCGGATCTTTTTCATCTGCTCATTCGTCTGACTGCCGACCCGGACGTGCCTCTTCAGGAAAAGGCCAGGCTGGCCGGAGTGATTGCCTACTTCATCTCACCCTTCGACCTGCTGCCTGAGTTGATTTTAGGTCCCACCGGATTTTTGGACGACATCGTTCTCACGGCCTACGCGATCAATGCGATGATCAACCGAGTCGATCCAGCCGTCGTACGGAAGCACTGGGCCGGAGAAACGGATATCCTGGAGGTCGTTCAGAAGATACTTCAAGCTGCGGACAGGATGATCGGGTCGGGATTGTTCAAACGGCTGAAGCGCGTGTTGAAATGAAGAACATGGAACGCGGATAAAACGGATGGGACGGATGATCACGGATTAATAAATGACTATAAGGATTTACGATAATTTTCTTGTTTTTTTCTTCAGATTCCTTATCTTTACCCTGTCTGGTTAAATATCTTCGTATCTAATGACGATGTCCGCTTGATAACGTTTTTCCATTCTTGGACTGCATGGGTGAGGGAGACTCCATGAGTGCACCTTCGGTTTTTATCAGTTACAGCCATAAAGATAAAGATTGGATTAAAAATTGGTTCTTACCACGATTTGAGACGAATGGCTTTCAAGCCCACATTGATTATCGGGATTTTGAAATTGGAGTGCCTATTATTCTCAATATGGAAAGAGCCGTTGAGAAGTGTGCCAAAACGATTTTGATTCTCAGTCAGCACTGGTGTGAAAGCAATTGGACACAATTCGAAGGGCTTATGCTCCAAACAGAAGATCCCATGAATCTTGAGAAAAAGATAATCCCCATAATGTTGAGCG
>JBDRSZ010000413.1:0-2815 GCA_043824415.1 bacterium
CGCTTATTTCATACGCTTTGAGGGGCTTCCTTCCGGGATGCATTTGAAGCAACTTTGTATTCTAATTCCTTATGTCGTTATAGCTCGCCTATTACTCTTCAGTATTTTTAGAATATATTCAATCGTTTGGCGTTATATTTCCATTTCCGATTCGCTTGTCATCTTCAAAGCAAACAGCCTTCTCACCATCTTCCTTTTATTAGGGAGAGGATTTCTTCCATCAAAATTGATGCTTTTGAAGATACCTTACAGTGTTATCGTGCTTGAGTTTCTTTTAGCATTATTAGGGACACTAGGTCTTCGTATGCTGCGTAGGCTCCTCTATGAAGCGAGAGAAAGGAGTGAATTAGAAAAAGATCAAAAGGAAATCATAAAGAATGTCCTCCTTATAGGAGCTGGAGCTGCCGGAAATGTGGTGGCAAAAGAATTGAAACAAAGACCTGATTTGGGATATCGAATTATTGGATTTATAGATGATGATCCCAAGAAATTTAAATCAACCACACAGGGACTAAAAGTGCTTGGTAACACCTCTCAAATCAAAGATCTGACTAGAAAATATGATGTTAACACAGCAATTATCTCTATCGCTAATGCATCATCTCAAGATATACGTCGAATATCAGAGATTTGTAAGGATGCCAACGTTAAAGTCAAAATTGTGCCGGGTATATTCGAACTATTGGATGATAAGATAAAAATCAACAAGATTCGGGATGTCAACATCGATGATTTGCTGGGAAGAAGTGTTGTCCAATTTGAAAACAGCGTGCCAGAAATACTGAATAAATACCGGGAAAAGCGGATTCTGGTGACGGGTGCCGGAGGATCGATTGGATCGGAGCTCTGTCTGCAGTTGGCGGTCTTGTGGCCCAAGCAGCTCATCCTTCTGGATAAAGATGAAAACAGCATTTTTGAAATCCATAATGAACTCCATGCGGATTATGAGAATATCAAAATCGTGCCTGTGATTGCGGATATTAGGCATATCGATCGTTTAAAAAGCATTTATCAACGCTTTCACCCCCAGGTTGTCTTTCATGCAGCGGCACACAAACATGTGCCGTTGATGGAAGAAAATATCACGGAAGCAGTGACCAATAATGTAAAAGGCACAAAAAATGTTGCCGAAATGGCGATTGAATTTGGAGTGGAAACTTTCATCAATATATCGACAGACAAGGCAGTCAATCCCACAAGTGTGATGGGTGCAACTAAGAAGATAGGAGAGATGATCATTCAGCAGATTGCTGAGAAGAGCGACACCAACTTTTCCTGTGTACGGTTTGGAAATGTGCTGGGGAGCCGGGGAAGTGTCGTTCCGTTTTTCCAGAGACAGATAGCCAATGGAGGACCTGTTACGATCACGCATCCGGAAGTGGAGCGGTTTTTTATGTCAATAAGTGAGGCGGTGCAGCTCATCATCAAGGCCGGCACTTTAGGTAAAAAAGGAGATGTGTTTGTTCTGGATATGGGAACTCCTGTGAAAATTGCCGATCTCGCGAAGGATCTTATTCGACTTTCGGGGATGAAGGAAGATGAGATCGAGATTAAATATGTCGGACTGAGACCGGGTGAGAAGTTGTATGAAGAGATGTTGGTCGATCAGGAGAGGGATAAAGCGACAAATTACCAGAAGATTTTTATCGCACCGCCGGGTCCGATTGAATGTGAAGATTTTAAGGAATGTCTGGATTTATTGATCCAAAGTGCCAATCGATGTGATGGAGAAGCAGTCATCGAATGCTTTAAAAAAATGAGAATCGGATATATTGGAGAACGGGACATTCATTGAAATATTAGTTTTGAACGCGCTATTCTTAGATTTTCCACAAAATCCCTTGATAAACGTCAAGCAATTCAAGAGACACGGAGCTTAAGTTTGGTGTGTTTATGGTTTTGAGCCTGGATTCTTTATGATTTTCAAAAAACCCCTTATCCTTTCTTTCCAAGATACGATTGATTGTTGAAAGATAACTTACCACTTTTCCATCCACAACAAAACAATTTTCTCCGTTTTGAATCAACTCCCTCACATTCCCCACATCCGTCGACACAATCGGCAAATTGCATGCAAGGGCTTCCTTGGCGACCAGGGGGCCGCTTTCAAAAAATGAGGTAATGAGGAGAACATCGCCTGCATTCATGAGAAGGTTTACTTCTTCTCTTGTGTATCCGGCCAGTTCGATGAGTTGTGCTCCGGGGATCTGATCCACCACCTTTTTGGCCAGCGGATAGTTTTTGACGGGATTGTCGAAGGATGATGAGAACAGAATGTATATCCCGTTTCGATCCCACCCCAACTTCTCCCTGGCTTCCTTCTTGTCCATGGGGTAGAACGTATCAAGGTTAACACCACAGGGGATGATGTGGGCCTTCTTTTTTCTGAAGCCCTTTGCTTTTTTCCGCAGGGCTTCCGATATGAAAATATTGGCGGCTGAGAGATAGCTTGCTATACGGGAAATGAATCGTACTCCCGGATTCCAGATATCGGATCCGTGAAAGGTGATGACGACCGGGATTTTCCTTTGCAAAACCGCAATCATACCCGACAAACCGTAGTGGGCATGAATGATGTCAAATTCGTTCAATCTTAGATATCGCTTCAAGGCAAAATAAGCTTTGCCATATCCTTTAAACCCTCCCTCCCGGACATTAAAATAGTCCACATCCAACCCACCCTTTCTTAGAGCCTCTCCCTGATCCCACCTGAAGGGGCTTATCCTCCCATCTTTTCCCAAACTTCCCACCGATAGGACTCTGATTTTCTTGTTCATCTGTTTTTGAAAATCCCCTTTAAAATCTGGAAGGGCAT
>JBDRSZ010000414.1:0-23241 GCA_043824415.1 bacterium
CGGACGGATTTTTGTGGATGACTGTCGATTTGCGGGTGGATTCTCATCTGATACCGGGATGAACGCACCCTTTGGGATGAAAGGTCTGAAGGGAGGATTCTCGTACCGCGGGAACGTTCGCGGACCGCTTCCCGACGTGGAAGGGCAGGTTGAAGTCCGCTTTCAGCATCCTCAGTACAATGCGTTTCAATTGGATGAGGGATACGTCTTGGCTTCCATCGCCGGCCGCAGGACGGTTCTCCGCGCGCTGGAGCTGCGGGCGGACTCCGTTCGTTTTCGGGCCGATGGAGAGTATTTTGTATCCACAGGATTCGGAAATTTCAGGGGCGTTTTAGAGAGAGTGCGCGCGAAGTCGGATGGAGGGATTGATGTCAGAACGGCTTTCAACGACACTCGGCTGGGCACGATCGATGTCCAAACGCAAAGGGAGGATACGCTCAGACTTTTCATGGAAGGCAGGGGGTTGCATATTTCCGAAATGGCCGCGTTCTGTCCCCGTCTGCGGGATTACGGCGGATTTTTGGATTTTCGTCTGGATTTCAAGGGCTGTAGGGATCTGCCTTTTATCGATCTGAATGTTTCGGTCGAGTCGCCCCGATATGGAGAGGTCAGGCTGGACTCCATGAATGCAACTGTCCGTCTGGCCGGCGACCGTCTGACGGTCGCACCGCTGGCGTTTTTCGTACACGGGAAGCGGTCCTGGATGGAGAACGAATTTCTGCTCGATCGATCTACGGGGGGTCGTTACGCCCTGTCCGCCGAGACGAGCGGACGGGGGAGTGTTGCCGCCTCCGGGATGGACTTGAGACTTCTCAACCCACTGCTCCGCGATCCGATGGAAATCTCCGGCACGTGCAGCGGACACGTGTCCTGGGAAGGAACAGTGGGAAGGCCTGCATTCAAGGGTTTACTTACTGTGGCGGAGGCTGCATTCCGATTCCGTCCCGGCGTCCTTCCCGTTCGAAGGGTGAATGGCAGCATCGCATTTCGGGACAGCATTCTCGTGGTCGAGCGGTTAGACGGCATGATGGAGGAGATCCCTTTCCGCCTGGGGGGGAGTCTGAAAACAGACGGGTGGCGGGCATGGGAATCGGATGTCCATCTTTCGATGTCGGGCGAGGAGGTTCTCAGCGGCGTCGGCAGGCTGACGTCTGATTCTTTGAGATTCAGGATTGCCCTCCAAGACTTTCGGCTCTCGATGGTAGGAGGATTCGCGCCCGGTATGGAAGGGATAGATGGACGATGCCAGTCCACGCTGGATGTGGAAGGACTGAGAGTCTCACCCGATGTGACCGGAACCGTCAGGATGGAAGGCGTCACATTCCGTCCTAAATTCATGGATCAACCCTTCACGCATGGGACGATCCGCATGCGATTCGACAGGAATGCCGTAGTACTCGATAGCCTGTTTTTTCGGAAGGGTGAGGGTACTGTTCGGGCGACGGGGAATCTCATCCATGGAGCGGGCAGACTGAAGAGCGTGGATATTACTCTGTTTGAGAATAATATCAAGACTGCATCCGATAAGCAGTATTCGCTGGCATTCGAATCGGCGCGGCTCCGTTGTAAGGGAGAAGATCCTGTTTTTGACGTTACGGGGGATGTCGTCCTGGGTGAAAGCCGCCTCGTTAAGGATGTCCAGCCGAGAGCGCTTTTGCCGTTTTTCCAGAAGTTCGAGCGGCCGATGTCCGTGCCGCCCGCTTTCTTGCAGCAGGTGCGTCTTGACGTGCGGGTACGAGACAGCGATAAAATCTGGATCGACAACAACGTGGCTCGTCTCCGGCTTCACGCCGAGGTCGGAATCGTGGGAACGCTGGCCCAGCCCAAACTGACTGGTCGTCTGACGACGAAGGAAGGGTATGTGCTCTATTTGGACAGAAAATTCGTTGTGAATCAGGCGGTTCTGGATTTTATCGATCCGCATCGCGTGAACCCGGTCGTTGACTTTAAGGCCGAAGCCAGTCTGAAGAGCTACCAGACGTTGGCCAGGCATCCGTATAAGATCTTCCTCACGATCAGCGGCCCGTTGGATGAGGCTGCCGTGGAACTGACTTCGGAGCCGCCGCTGGATAAGGCGAACATCGTGGCGCTCCTCACTGTGGGGGCCACACGGGAACAAATGATCGGACCGGATGCCGCAGGCATTAGAGACGTCCTGCAAGACCGGCTTGGTTTGATTTCGAGTCAACGCATCTCCGGGTATGCCACCCGAAGAGTGGGAACGCTTCTGGGCCTCGAATCGATGACGATCGAAGGCAACCTGTTCTATTTTGGAAAATCGTGGGGGCCTCAGCTGTTGGCTTCGAAGAAGATTACAGATCGCATGGAAATCTCATATTCCACGACTGTGGGATACGCCAACGAACAGAACATCCGACTTGACTATCGGCTGTCCAAGAATTTCTCGGTCCAGGGACAGACCGATCAAAAAGGGCAGTCGGGCATCGACCTGAAGTTTCGGCTGAAGTTCAAATGAGACGTTTTCTGACAGTCACCATTTTCATCGTGTTCGCATGGTTGAATTTTATCGTTGCGTATGGGAATGATCCGCCGCCGAAGAAATGGAAAATTGCGTCCATCCGTTTGGAAGGCGCCCGCTTCTTTTCCGAACGCCGTTTGCGCCGGACGATGGTGTTGAGACCGTCGTCTATTTTTTCCAGCCGTTTTTACAGTTCAGAATTGTTGGATGAGGACCTGACGGCGCTGGAACTTTTCTACCGCCAGAGAGGCTATTTAGAGGCCGAGATCGTCGACCGAACGGTCCGCTTCGATTCGACGCATCATGAGGTTCATATTACGATCAACCTGTCGGAAGGAACGAGGACCTTCGTTGAAGGCGTCGGCATCTTCGGGAATCGCGCTTTTCCGGACAGCTTGCTGCTCCAAAAGCTACAAATTCAGCAAGAGAATCCTTTTGAGAGAAGGCGGATCGACGCCTCGACGCTGTCACTCCTGACATGGTATGCGGATCACGGATTCCTTGAGGCCAGGGTTACACCGGAGATCCGGACCGAGTCCGAAAGTCACCGGGCCATCGTCGACTTCCGAGTCGAGGAGGGGATGCAATTCACCGTTGACGATGTCCGGGTCGTCGGTTTGGAAAAGATGCGGCCTTATATCGTGCGGCGGGAGCTTCGGTTTCGGACGGGCGATACCGTTCATTATTTTCGTCTCTTGGAATCACAGCGGCAGCTGTACTTGACAGGACTCTTCCAGAGCGTTTACGTGCGGCCTCAAGCATCAGCTCGCGGCGATTCGACGAAGAAGGATGTCGTCGTCGAAGTGAAGGAGAATCAGTCGACGGAGTTTAACGTCTCCGTCGGGTATGGGTCCGTGGACAAACTTCGGGGAAAGATGGAATTTTTTAACATGAACATCGGAGGGCGTGGACGGAGAATGGGATTGGCAGCGCGTGTGAGTTTTATCCGACGCGGCGTGGAGGCGTCTTTTACGGATCCATGGATGTTGGGAACGCGCTGGAGGATGGATCTTAACGTGGGCACGGAATACCGGAATGAACCGGGATACGATTTCACACAGGTCGGAGGTCTGTGGACTGTCGGCCGTTATTTTCTGAAACGATCGAAAGTGACGCTGACATATCGGCAGCAGCACGGCAAGCTGGGGGAGGTCCGCGTTCAAAGTCTTCCGGACGATGTACGAACGCGGATCCAGAGCCTGAGGCTGACGGCTGTGTACGATACCCGTTCCAATCTTTTCGATGCAACGCAGGGTTTTTACTTCGAATGGGCGACAGAATGGGGTGGATCGTTTTCCGACAACATCCGAAAATTTGTGCGTTCGACTTTGCAGGTCAGGGCATTTCTGTCGCTGGATGAATCGACTGTCCTGGCTTCTCGTTTGGAGGCCGGCCTGATGAATGTTCAGGGCGGCCTGCCGACCGTCCCTCTGCAGGAACGATTCTACACGGGCGGTCCGAATTCGGTTCGCGGATTTTCCTACCAGAAGTTGGGTCCGCTGGATGAGAACGGTGTTCCGACGGGCGGCCGGTTTAAAATTGTTTGGAATTTGTTGGAAATACGGCGCACGCTCCACAAGATGTTCGGCGTGGTTGCTTTCGTCGACGCGGGCAACATTTGGTCGGATCCTCGCGAGTTTCACTTTAGCAGCATGAGGTATTCCCCCGGTATTGGACTTCGGTTGATCACGCCCATCGGTACGGCTCGTGTCGATTTTGGCGTGAATGTGGATCGGAGATTGGATGAACCAAGATACAGGTGGGTGCTCAGCATGGGTCAGGTTTTTTAACGGATGAGTCTGTACGACCAGACTGCCTATGAATGATGTTTTATGATGGTCACTATTTTTTTCTATTTTTCCATTTGCATTTTCGAGTGATTTAAGTAAATTGAATTAAAGTTCGATACAGATGAGTTAAAAATCCATGTCGGAGCTAATGGGTACATGAATATCAAGTTGACACTGCGTAAGAAAATTATGTTCGGATACGGCTTGGTCATCTGCCTGATGATCGTTGTTCTCATTTGGTCTCTGTACAATCTGCTCAGATTGGGGAAGGCCAGCGATCTCATCCTGAGCGAGAACTATAAGAGCATCCTTGCTGCCGAGAACATGATCGACGCTATCGAGCGTCAGGATAGCGGCACACTCCTGATGATTTTAGGGTATGACGAGGAAGGTCTAAGACAATTCCGTGAGAATGAAGGTCAATTTTATGAATGGCTTGGTCGAGCCAAGGATAACATTACGATCGTTGGAGAGGATAAGATTATTGAGGATATAGATACTACATACACGAGTTATCTTATCGTCTGCACCAACCTCCGACTTCTGAACAAAACCGAAAAAGAAAAAGCAGGACCGTTTTATCATGAGTCAGTCCTGCCCGTATTCCGTTCTGTTCGTCATGCGTGTACACAACTGCGCGAAATCAACCATCAGACGATGTTCGAAGCCAGCTCTAATACGCAGGTTTTAGCAACGAGAGCAACATGGTCTGTCATTCTCATAGGTTTTACGGCTGTGAGCCTCGGTCTTATTTTCAGCATTATGTTGTCGAGTTTTTTAGTAAAGCCTCTCCGAAAACTGATGCAGGCAACACAGGTGATTGCTGAGGGGAATTACGATGTTGAGGTAACGAAGACTTCCACTGATGAGCTTGGCATTCTGGCTGAAGAATTTAATGTCATGGCAAAAAAATTGAAAAAATACCATGATCTGAACATCGCCCAGGTTGTCGCTGAAAAGCGGAAGAGCGAGGCCATTATCCAGAGCATGGATGATGGGATTGTCGTTGTGGATTCGGATTTTCGAATTACGGGGATTAATCCCATCGCTGCCAGATACCTGCACATCGATTCCACTAAAGCAATGGATCGTCATTTCCTCGAAGTCGTGCGGAGTGAGCCGCTTTTTTCTTATTTGAAGAAGGCTGGAGAAACGGGAGAATCTCCGATCATTGGTGAAGGGGAAGACATCATCTCCGTGCGGGATAAAGACTCTGACAGGTTTTTTCAGTTTTCCATCCTTCCTGTTCATGAAGCGTCCGGTCCTATACTGAGCATCGTCCTGCTTCTCCGCGACGTGACCCGCCTTAAAGAACTCGACCGATTAAAAAGCGAATTCGTCATGGCCGCTTCCCATGAACTCCGAACCCCTCTCACGAGTATCAGTATGAGTATCGAACTGCTTCGTGAAACGGTATTGGCAAAGTTGAACGAGAAGGAGAAGGAACTCCTTTCTGCAGCCAGCGAAGAAATTGAGCGGCTGAAAGCACTCGTGAACGACCTGCTCGATCTTTCGAAAATCGAAGCTGGAAAAATGGAGATGGAATTTGAGAGGATCTCCGTCGGGTTGGTGTTCGATAAAACCATTTCTGTGATGAAATCGCAGGCGGATGAGAAGGCCATCCGATTGGATTCAGAGTTGCCTGAAAATATTCCACAAGTGAAAGCAGATGCCAACAAGATCACATGGGTGCTCATTAATCTCGTTGCGAATGCCATACGGTATACGGGTAAAGGAGGAAACATTCATCTATCGGTTCGACTGTTCGGTAATCAGGTCCATATCTCGGTAACCGATGACGGTGCGGGAATTCCTATGGAATACCAGACAAAGATATTTGAGAAATTTGTTCAAGTTAAAGACGGTCGGGAAAGCAGGGGGAGTGGGTTGGGATTGTCGATTTGTAAAGAAATTATCAGGGCGCATGGGGGGACGATTTGGGTGGATTCAAAGCCGGATAAAGGGAGTACGTTTACTTTCACCCTTCCGGCAATCGATATACAATCAAAGAGAGGATAAAGTCATGGAGCCGATGGATGTGTTAATCGTGGATGATGAGAAGAATATCCGTCTTACATTATCCCAAACCTTTACTGCCATGGATTTGGAATCCGATACTGCTGTGAACGGAGAAGAAGCGCTGGAGAAGCTTCAGAAGAAAAATTACCGGCTGATGCTTTTGGATTTAAAAATGCCGGGCATGGACGGCATGGAAGTTCTTCGACAGGTCAGCGCTTTGAGGCCGGATGTGAAGATTATCATCATCACTGCACATGGGACGATCGATTCTGCCGTGGAAGCCATGAAACTCGGGGCTGTTGATTTCATCCAGAAACCCTTCACACCCAAAGAAATTCGAAACATAGTGAAACAGGTAATCGATCGGGGTGGGATTGATGGAATGAAAGCGGACGATTATCACTCCCATTTGGAATTTGCCAAAAAAAACATCAACGAGAAGCATTTTGATGCTGCTATTGAGCATCTTCGGCAGGCAATCGCACTAGATTCTTCCCGTCCTGAGGCGTTCAATCTGCTCGGTGCAATGCAGGAAATACAGGGAGATAAATATGAAGCACAGAAGAACTACCGGGCTGCTCTTGCCCTCGATCCGTCCTACAAGCCCGCGATTCAGAATCTGAATCGTTCGACAGAATGGAATCCCAAAGGGGAAATCGAATTGTGAAAATCATCGCATGGTTGAAATGAGAGTAGGATGGTGAGATGAAAAAAAGCGATGCCTACTATGTCGTTATCGTAGGATGTGGGAGATTGGGGGCTTCTTTGGCCAATCGGATGAGCGCGGGCGGTCACAGCGTAGTCGTCATTGACAGCGACCCTTCCGCTTTTGATGGGCTCTCTGTTGAATTCAGCGGGTTTCGGGTTGAGGGCAACGGTACGGAGTCGAATGTCCTTCGCCAGGCGAAGGTGCGCCAGGCAGACATACTCATCGCTTCCACGAGTGAAGACAACATCAATCTCATGGTGGCACAATTGGCGAGTAAAATCTATGGCGTCCCGCATGTGGTCGCTCGCATTTTCGACCCGAAGCGGGAACAGACATTCCGCGTGCTCGGAGTTGAAACGATTTGCCCGACTGTCATAGCAAGCGATGTCCTTCTTGATAGTATCGCGGGCTCTATCACCCACAAGAAGAGAGATTGAACATGAAGGTGATTATCGTCGGAGGCATGCAGCCGGTTTATTTCCTCTGCCGTCTTTTTCATGCGAAGGGGTACAGGGTCACTGTGATCAACAGGGACAAGGATGCTTGCACCTGGCTTGCGCGTCATTTGAAGGCGACGGTCATTCACGGTGATGGAAGCGATCTGCAGATTCTCGAAGAAGCGGGAGCTTCTACGGTAGATGCCATCATCGCCATCACACCCAACGACCAAGACAATTTGGTCATTTGCCAGCTCGGACATATCCATTTTCGTATTCCACGTACGTTGGCGATGGTGAACGATCCGGATAACGAAGAGGTGTTCGGAAAATTGGGTGTGTCGGCGGTTTCGGTCACCCGTATCCTGTCTAAATTGATCGAACATCGTGCGGGATTTGAGGAAGTCATCAACCTATTCCCCATCGGAGAGGGGAAGATTAACGTCACAGAAATCGTCCTGAAGTCATCGTCGCCCGTGGTCGGGAAATCGCTCAGGGAGATCGGAATGCCTGACGGTTCACTCATCGCCAGTATTCTCCGGAATGACGAACCCATCATCCCCAGGGGAGGGACAATGCTCCAAGACAAGGATCGGATTGTTATAATCACATTTCCAGAAAATCATGGTGAAGTGTTGAGGATTCTGACGGGTGACAGGGTCTGATGAAAAGGAACGGCACGTTGCGTCTTGACACGAGTCTCAAAAAAAAATATCAAGCGATACTTTCCTACACAGGGATAATATATATGATGAGCGGCGTCATTTCGATGATGCCGATGGTTGTTTTTCTTATTTGGCCCGAAGAAGTCGAATATGCCGTAGGTTATCTCGTCCCCTCTTGCGTCTTGATAAGTATCGGTTTTGTGAGTTGGATCGCATTCCGTCCGAAGAAACCGGTCGTCTTGACGTCTATGGACGGCGGTATGATCGTCCTCTTTAGCTGGATTGTAGTTATCTTCCTGTCCGCCTTACCATTCCGTCTGATTCTGAACTTGGGCTGGACACAATCCATATTCGAATCTGTCAGCGGCTGGACGACTACGGGACTTTCCGTTGTTGATGTGACTTCAGCGCCCCGTTCCATCCTGCTATGGCGTAGCATCATCCAGCTCGCAGGGGGCGCCGGTCTTGCAATCCTTATGTTGGCAGCTATCACGGGGCCTGTCGGAACGGGCCTTTCTTCCGCCGAAGGGAGGAGCGATCAGCTTGTACCCAACGTCAAACGTTCCGCCAAACTCGTTGTCAGCATTTATATCGGGTATGCCCTCTTCGGAGTGATGGCCTATGTCATTTCCGGGATGTCCGTATTCGATGCGGTCAACCACGCGTTCGCTGCCATTTCCACTGGAGGATTCTCAACGCGAGTCGAAAGCATCGGTCATTGGGATTCGTTTCAGGTCGAAGAGATCACTATCGTTCTCATGATTCTTGGGAATCTGAATTTCTTGACTGCTTATCTTTTTCTGAAGGGCAAGGTTCGATTCGCATTAAAAAGCGGGGAACTCCATGTAATGGCCGTGCTGATTCCGGTTGCATTCGGGATGCTTTATTGTCTGGTGTGCCGTCAACTCTATCCGATGATGGGAAAAGGCATGCGGGTTGCGGTTTTTGAATCCGTATCAGCTCTGACAACAACTGGATTCTCGACGGTGAATTACACCAACTGGAATGCGATCGGTTTCCTCGTATTGATTCTGTTGATGATCATCGGCGGCGGCGCCTTTTCCACAGCAGGCGGGATAAAGCAGGTACGTGTGTATTTGATGATCCGCTCCTTTTTGTGGGGAATAAAGCGTTCCTTTCTTCCCAGGACGGCAGTCGCGGACTATTCTGTGTGGGTGGGTGATAGGAAGGAGGCTGTGAGCGATACGCAGATCAGGCGGATTTCTGATTTTACAGTTCTGTATTTCATCATCTACTTTCTCGGCGTCGGTATACTTGCCGCGCACGGCTGCGGACTCAGAGAATCCCTCTTTGAGTTTGCTTCGTCCTTGAGCACGGTCGGCCTTTCCATCGGAGTAACGCAGGCCTCTTCACCCTCATTAATATTATGGGCGGAAATTTTCGGGATGTTTTTAGGCAGGCTTGAATTTTTTGTAATCATTATCAGTCTCTGGAAGCTGATGAGGGATGCTTTTGAAACGTTTCATCGTTAACCATTTTTCCTATAAGGTTAAAGTATACACTTGATGCCTATAAAAGACAATAAAAAATCCCTTTTCGACCGGATACGGTTCCTCCGGAGAGCGAGAGTCATCAAAACGAGCAGGGAAGCCCCTGCTTGGTTTCCCCGGTTCAAACGGTGGGTCTACGGGCTGGCATTTGTCGCCCTCTTGTTTTTGATCCTCGAATCGGGAATGCAGTACCGTCTTCCCCCCGGTCTGAGAACAGCGACGACGATCCTCGATTATATCGTGTTCATCGCGTTTTTCGTGGATGCCTGTCTAACTTTTTATTTCACGGTCCCGCGGCTTCAATACTTCAAGACGAACTGGATGGATGTGTTCGTGTTCGCGCCCTTGGTGTTAAACGTGGTCTCAATCCAGGCGGGAGCCGGCCTCATCGTCATCCGGAATCTGCTCGTTTTGGCCAAGGTATTCACGAGGTCGCGGAAATTTTCTAACATCCTCAGAGGCGTTCGGCTGAACACGGCACAGATCGTGGCCATCAGCTTTTTCGCTACGATCCTCGTCGGCACGTTGCTTCTGACCTTCCCGACGGCTACGACAGACGGCAAGGGAGCGGGTTTTATCGATGCCCTGTTCACGTCTACATCGGCCACGTGCGTGACGGGCTTGATCGTGCAAGATACACCGACGTATTTTTCGACGTTCGGTCAGGTAGTTATTCTCGTCCTGATTCAGCTTGGCGGCTTAGGCATCATGACGTACTCAGCGTTCGTGGCGCTCCTCTTCGGCCGATTTTCGCTGGGCCAGCGGAAAATGATGCAGGAGATGTTCGAGGAAGAACAGAATGTGTTGAACATGATTGTTTACATCCTCAAGATGACGTTTATTATCGAAGCGGTGGGCGCGGCACTTCTGTTCGCACGGTGGGCGTTTCATTTCGAGAATATGGGGACGGCTCTATACTTTAGCGTGTTCCATTCTATCTCCGCGTTCTGCAACGCGGGATTTTCGCTGTTCTCCGATTCACTCGTGCGATTTGCGTCGGATCCAGCCATCAACCTGATCATCATCCTGCTCATCCTCGTCGGAGGCATCGGATTCATCGTCGTCTATGACGTCACAGGAGTTTTTCGGAAACGCCGGAAGTCGCTGTCTCCCCACTCTAAGCTTGTGCTGATCACTTCGACGGTTCTCGTTATTGCCGGATTTTTCATCGTCTTTTTCTTTGAATTCGATAAAAGTCTGCTGGGTCAATCCCTTCCTACAAAAGTCTGGGCTTCGCTCTTCCAGTCGGTGACGCCCCGTACGGCCGGCTTCAACACGTTGAACATCGCCGTTCTGTCTCGGGTCACGCTGACAATACTCATCGTTCTGATGTTCATCGGCGCTTCGCCCGGTTCCACCGGTGGAGGGATCAAGACATCGACTTTCGCCATCCTCCTGCTTTCGCTAAGGAGCACGCTCAAAGCGGAAGCCAACGTCGAAGCGTTCAAGCGGACAATTCCCACTTCGAGTGTGATGAAGGCTCTTTCTCTTCTGGTCAGCGTGCTCATTCTTGTGTCGGTTATTTTCGTTCTCCTGATGATCTTCGAAGAAAAACCCTACCTCGACCTCTTGTTCGAAACGATCTCGGCTTTTGGAACCGTCGGCCTCTCGACGGGAGTCACGCCGGAGTTGTCCGTCGGGGGGAAGCTTCTCATCACAGTGCTCATGTATTTGGGCCGGATTGGTCCGTTGACGATGGGGCTTGCTCTTTCGAAAAGTTTGAGAAGGGGAAGGATTTCATATCCTGATGCCAGGATCATGATCGGATAAAGGAGGTTGTATGCAGCTTCTCGTGATTGGCTTGGGAACTTTCGGTTCCAAGATTGTGCAAACACTCACGAAGTATGGGGCCGAGGTGATTGCCATCGACCATGACAGGGAGAGGGTCGAGGCGATGAAGGATGTTGTGGCCATTGCGATGTCCTTGGATTCGACGGATGAGAACGCCATGAACGCGGCACAGATCGACGACGTGGATGCGGCTGTGGTGGCTTTGGGTGAATCTCAGGAGGAAGCGATCCTGACAACGGTGATCCTGAAGAAGATGGGGATTCATCCGATCGTTGCCAGGGCATCGAATGCGCTGTACGCCCATGTCCTGAAACGCGTGGGGGCCGATCAAGTCATCATCATCGAGGAGCAGGCGGGGGAGGATCTTGCCAAACGACTGCTCGCGCCCGAGATCCACGAGAGGGTCATTCTGACAACCGGGCACAGCCTTGTAGAGATTGAGGCCAAGAAGGGTTTCGTCGGAAAAACGCTGAAAGAATTAGATATTCGGAAGAAGTATGGCGTGAACGTCATCGCTATCCAGAAGAAAGTGACAAAGATCGACGAGGACGGGAAAGTCGTCCATTCCGTGGAGATGAACGACCTACCAGGCCCCGACGACCGGATTGGGGAAGAGGATGTCCTCGTCGTCGTGGGGGCAGACAGCGATATCGAGAAGCTCGCTTTGCTGAAAGAGGTACAATAGATGCGGACAGGGAAAGGCAAAATCCGGCTCGCCTTATTGCTAGTAGCGCTCATTTCATTGGGGACGTCGCTTCTGTCCCTTTCCTACATGAATCGGTTGGCGCGAAAATTCGAACAGATTGCGAGCAGAGACGCAAAGATCGCAGAGCTGGGGGAAACCCTGTCGATCAAGATGCTTGAAGCTCGGCGGGAAGAAAAGAATTTCATCATCTATCTGGATACGACGTACATCGTCGGAAATCGCAGGATCATCGAGGAAATTCGGTCGGATGTCGAGAATGTGATAGGAATTACCACAGCGTATATGAGCGAACTCGACTCGATCGAGGTGCTTTTGGCGGAATACAGCGCCAACATCGACCGGCTGGTCACGGCTTTTCAGGAAGATCCACGGACGCTGTACAACCTCCAGCGACAGATCATGAATTATGAGCAGGAACTGAGGAACCTGGCCAAGAATCGAAGATTGAGTGTCGAGTCTCTTCCTTCGTTGACGTCGGATGTCAACATCGCACTGCTTTCGGCCAGTGCGAAACTCTCGACGGAAAAGACCAGGTTGTTCAACGAATTGAGAGAGGACGGCGACAGAATCATGAATCTGGCCCAGGACATCGCTTCGAGCGCGAGGGAGACGCTGGCCAAAAACAGCACCGAGGGGATGAGCTACAGCCAGAAGGCCCAGCGGAATACGTGGACTCTGATTTTCCTCGCTGTATTCCTGCTCGCTTTTCTTGTCGTCTCTCTCCCCCATCGTATTTTTCTTCCGTATCGAAAAATCAGCCGGGTGCTCGAGGCCATCGGCCGCGGCGAGTCGGAGTTTACGCTCCCGAACATCGGCAAGGGAGATGAGTTGGGCGAGCTCTCCCGATCCTTCGAAGAGGCTATCGGGAAACTGCGCGATTACAGTGATCTTAAGACTTCGAAGATTGCCCAGCTCCAGCGCAATCTGTACCGTGTCCTGGAAGAAGTGAAAGAGGCTTTTTTCATTCTTGCTCCAGACTTGACTGTCTTGTATGTGAATGTCGCTGCTAAAGCGCTTTTTGACATCGACCGTGAACTTATCTCGAAATCCATCAAGGAGCTGGAATCCCTCTGGGAAGTTCTCAAAGAATCTATCGTCGATGTTGAGAAGCGAGGACGGTTTGAGATTAGCCTGAAATTCAGGAAGATGGAATTCAAGAAAAAAACCGTTTCCGTCATTCCCAGTACGAGCAGTACAGGGAGGCTGGAGAATATATTTATCATCGTCAAGTAGACGGGCAGAGGATGATTGATCTTCATCCCGACAAGTCGGGACTCGATCGAAAACTTGTTTACTCACGGAGGGTGTGGTATGGAGGTTGGAAATTATTTTCGTGTCGTGGGAGACTGGTTCGTTCACAGCGGCCTTAAAGTATTCCTCATCATTGTTCTGATGTTGATTCTGTTCAAGGGCTCCCAGGTTGTAGCAGAACGTTTATTCACCACCATCAAGCGCGGCAGGCATCGGGACGACGACGAATTCAAGAAACGCTCCGATACTTTAAGTTCTATCGTACGACATGTTTTGAATGTCAGTATCCTGCTGATCGCCGTCTCGATGATCTTGGGAGAGCTGGGCATAAAGATCGGTCCGATCATGGCGGCAGCCGGTGTCATGGGTCTGGCTGTGGGATTCGGCGCACAAAGCCTGGTGAAAGACATCATCAGCGGATTTTTTATCTTTCTGGAGGATCAGATTCGCGTGGGGGATGTGGTGGAGATCGCTGGCAAGACCGGCATCGTCGAGCGCATGAATCTGAAGTTGACCATCCTTCGCGATCTTGCTGGCAATGTTCATTTCGTGCCCAACGGAGAAATCAACGTCGTCACGAACATGACGAAAGGATATTCCCGGTACGTGTTCGAGATCGGCGTGGCCTACCGTGAAAATGTGGATGAGGTGATGGAGATCATGAAGGAAGTCGACGAAGAGTTGCGCAACGACCCGGATTATAAGAAAGACATTCTCGAACCCTTAGAAATCTTCGGCTTGGATCAATTCGGCGAATCGGCTCTGGTCATTAAAGCCCGGACGACGACGAAACCCATAAAACAGTGGCGTGTCGCGCGTGAGTTCAATAGGCGGTTGAAGAAGAAATTCGATGAGAAAGACATCGAAATTCCGTTCCCGCATATAACTTTGTACATGGGCAAGGACAAGCAGGATGCGTCGCTGCCGCTGCATGTTCGTGTTGAGAACAAAACATAACGAGGAGGAATTGACGATGCATGTGAAGACGATCATTATCGCCATTTTAATCGTGCTCTGTATCATTTTCATTCTTCAGAATACGGGCGCCGTCAACATCAACTTTCTTTTCTGGGAAATTGTTATCTCTCGAATCATACTCATACCCCTGCTTCTGATCGTAGGGTATATCTTGGGATATATATCCGCGAAAGTCGGGTTTAAAAGAAAATAGTGGCGTGAGGCTGGAGATGAAGAGTAAATTGTTTTACAGAAAGGCCAGGAAATCGGGACTGCCGCCGGGAACGATGGTGCATGTGGGGGAGAAAAAAGTCGAGAAGACGCGGATCACGGTCTTAGATTATGATGAAAAGCAGTTTGATGAGAGGGAAGTGGAAACGGTCGAGGAGTGCTTTTCATACAGGAATAAATCCACCATCACATGGATCAATGTCGATGGTCTCCACGAGGTGGACCTCATCGAGAAATTGGGACAGCGTTACGGTCTCCATCCGCTCACACTGGAGGATATCGTCAACACAGAACAGCGTCCCAAGTTTGAGGATTTGGGTGACTACCTCTTCATCATCCTGAAGATGATGTGGTACAACAAGGCTGAAAGCCGCGTAGAAGAGGAGCAAGTCAGCCTTGTCGTCGGGAGTAATTTCGTCATCTCATTCCAGGAGAAGGTGGGCGATGTATTCGACAGCGTTCGGGATCGGATTCGGAGTAACAAAGGACGAGTCCGACGGATGGGATCGGACTACCTTGCATATTCGCTCATCGATGCCGTCGTGGATAATTATTTTGTCGTCTTGGAAGAAGTCGGAGAACAGATCGAGGATCTGGAGGACGAAGTCATGGGGAACCCGAGTATGGAGACGATGCAACTGCTGCAGAAGATCAAAAGGCGTCTTCTCTTCCTGCGAAAATCTGTCTGGCCTCTGAGAGAAGTCGTCGGCGGGCTGGAGCGCGGAGAATCGAATCTCATCAAGAAACAGACGAATCCGTACTTCAGGGATGTCTACGACCACACGATACAGGTGGTGGAAATGGTGGAGACGATGCGGGACATGAATGCCGGGATGTTCGACATGTACCTTTCGAGCGTGAGCAACCGGATGAACGAGACCATGAAGGTCTTGACGATCATCGCCACGATTTTTATTCCGCTGACTTTCATCGCAGGCATCTACGGGATGAATTTCGAGTTTATGCCGGAGCTGAAATGGCGGCTGGGATACTTTTTTATTTTAGGTATTATGGCTGTCGTCGTCATTGTGATGGGAGTGTATTTTAAAAGGAAGAAGTGGATGTGATTGATGAGCAAGATGATGAATAATTCTTAAAGATCGACAGGCAGGAATGCCTGTCGCACTCATTTTTAAAATAGACAGACAGGAATGTCTGTCGCACTCATTTTTAAAATAGACAGACAGGAATGTCTGTCGCACCACGCAAAAGTAGGAGATCGGTATGAGGACCTGGATGTGTTTTATTTTTATGTTGATGTTTTTGACTGGTGTATATGGGCAGGAGAAGAAAAGGGATATCCAGCTTGAACTTTCTTATGTGAAAACTGGGGGGAATACCGATACGGAGACTTTTTCGAGTAAATTGGACGCTGAAGGAACAGGATTGGGGAATCGCTATTTTCTGACGGGCATGTTGTTAAGAACGAAGGATGATGGGAAAGAAAAAACCAATAATTTCACATCAGGATTGCGGATTGAACGCACTCTCTCAGGGCGTTTATTTGCTTTTATCGGGATCCATTTTATACGTGATCGGTTTGAAGGTTATGAATATCGATTCTCGGTGGGTCCTGGTATGGGTTTCGATATACTGAGAGGGGAACGGCATACCATGAAAGGACTTTGTTCGATTCTGTACTATAGAGATAAAACAATTATCCAAGCGTCTGATTTTAATGTGTTTGCATCGTTGAAGCCTTCTCTGCAATATGAATGGAAAATCAAAAAAGATGTGATATTTAAAAATCACTTAGGATACAATTGGTCGTTGAAACAGAGGGAGAAGTATTTCGTTTTTATGGAAAATTCTCTGCAGATAGGACTCAGTGGAAGGATTTCCATCGGTATCGGTTATCTTTTGAAATATCAGAATCTGGTTCCGGCTCCTGAGATTAAGAAAACCGATACTTCTCTCCTGACGTCACTCATTGTTCATTTCTCGAGGACAGAGAAATAGGTGAACGGTGATCGGATCGGAGGTCACATCATGATTTTTTCGAAAAGATCGCGCGGGCGGATGGTATCTTTTATTACTATATTCGTTCTCACGCAATGTCAAAAATCCTCTTTCGTCGACGACGCTCCGATTGTTGACGCCATACTGCACGATGAGAGCAGCTTTTTCTATGTAGACACTGAGCATTATCCGGAGGGGGATCGGAGCCTTCCCATCGGTGTGTTCGATTCGGGGACTGGCGGGCTGACGGTCTTGGATGCGATCGTGCGGTTTGACCGACACGACAACGACTCTCACAATGCAGATGATGACGGAGACGGCGTGGTTGATTTTCGCGAGGAGTCGTTCATCTATTTGGGCGACCAGGCCAACATGCCCTACGGCACGTACGAGAGCGAGGGTAAGACGGGTCTATTGAAGGAGCATATCCTGAAGGATGTCCAATTCCTCTTAGGGAAACGCTACTACCGGACAGCGAAGGATGCAGCATATCAAATGGATAAATCTCCGGTGAAGGCTGTCGTCATCGCATGTAACACGGCCACTGCGTACGGCAAAGAAGACATCGAGAAATTCATGGCGAAGGCCGGTCTGGACATCCCCGTCATCGGTGTGATCGATGCGGGCGTGCGTGGGGCGCTAAGCGTGCTGGACAAGGATGAGGACGGCAGCATCGCCATCTTTGCGACGGAGGGGACGGTGGCGTCGATGGGGTACGTGATGACGCTGGAAAGACAGAAGAAAGCACTGGAGTATACGGGCCGGATTGATGCGTTCCAGCAGGCGGGTGTGGGGATTGCGGGAGCCGTGGACGGCGCTCCGGAGTGCATCGCTCCGGGTGCGACATCCCCGCGTGACGGGTACAAGGGGCCTTCTGAAACAAATCCGAATGCCATGATCGATCTGTCGATTCTCGGGCATTACGGATTCGACTGGAAGGGAGGCCGCATGCTTTTCGAAGGGGATGCCTCCTCTCCGAAGAATCCGCAGATCAACTCCGTGAAGAATTACATCGCTTTTCACGTCGTGTCGCTGATGGAGCAGATACGCAAGACCCCGGGCGCTAAGCCGCTCAAGGCCGTCATTTTGGGATGCACGCACTATCCGTTTTACACGGACATTTTCCGGAAGGAGCTGGACAGACTCGCCCATTACGAGGAGGATGGCACCTACGTGTACAGAGGGATGATGTCGGAGCACATCGCCATCATCGACCCGGCTGAGAACACGGCCATCGAACTGTACGACTATCTGAAAGAGAAAAACCTTTTTGATGACGATGATCTCTGCAGCAGCGAGTTTTATATCAGCGTTCCGAATGTTTTGAACGACGGCGTTGTGTTGGATACGGATCGCAATTTCACCTACTCGTATAAATACGGCAGGGAGATGGGCCGCATCCAAGAATATGTGAAATGCGTGCCGTTCAGCAGGATTTCCCTTTCGACGAGTACGATTCAGATGCTGGCGGAGAAGATTCCTTCGGTCTATCGGATTATCGGGTGTTTTCATCAGGAGAATTTGAAGACTGTGTTTTTAAAGGATGTAGAAAAATTTTAATAAAAGGCAGAAGGTAACCTTTTAAAGAAGGTTGCCTTCTCATAGTTGGAGGATGCTTCATGGAACCAGGATATATCCCCGTTTTGACAGTGGATGGGGAGACGATCCCGCAGGCCTATGAGAGGGCCATCAGGGCGGTTTGGGAGAAGGGCGTTCGGATCAGGACGGAGTACGACCGTCCTGAGGATCCCGAGAGCCGGGATGCGACGGTCGTGATTACAGTACAGAAGCCATTCGGCCAGCCGAGATTTCACCGGTCGTTTGCCGACGGCCTGGGTGGGCTGGCGGAGTACGTGATGGAGGTCGTGCACGGCGCGCACGACTACTGGGTGAAGCCTGTGGAAGAGATTCTAAAAGCGGGAAAGAGCGACGACACACGGTGGACGTACACGTATCACGGGAGGCTGTTCGAGTACCGAATCGAAGATCAGGTCGTCGATCAGATCGGTTATTTGATCGACAAACTTTCCGAAACGGGGTACACCCGTCGTGCTCAGGCCATCACATGGAACCCGAAGCTCGACCCGTCGACGGAGGATCCGCCCTGCTTGCAGAGGCTCTGGGGCCGGCTCTGCGAGGACGGACAGGGAGGATTCGTTTTCAACATGAACACGCACTGGAGGAGCAGGGACCTGTTCAAGGCGTGGTTCGAGAACGTGATCGCTCTGACGACGCTCATGCGGAAAATCGCGGAGCGGATCGCCGAAAAAACGGGGAAGCGCGTTCGGCCTGGCAGGTACGTGGACATCAGCGACTCCCTCCACATTTACGGCTCCTATTTCCGTGAGATCGAGGGTGATCCGAAGAAGGGGATTAAGAGCTTTTTCGAGAAGCTGGAGAATCGTCCGTTCGAGGAGAGGACGTGGCATTCGGATTTCGTGAAGCCGTTCTTCATCGATGACGGCGTGGGAAAGGGGCTTCGCGTGATGTTGGAAAGAGAAAAAAAGATGCCGGATAACGTCCGAAAAAAAATCGAAGAGGAGCTCCGGTTGATGGAGGGAGAGGGGTATGTAGTATGAAATACATGGATATCATTTCAAATACTTGATGAACAAACCATAAGGAGGAAAACCGATGGGACGAAATGACATTGATCGAAGACAGTTTATAGGTCGGACCGGACTGGGTCTGTTCGGTACAAGCATCGGCCTGCCGCTTCTCAAGACGGGCTTCGGTTCTCAAGAGAGCGCACCGAAATTGGTCTATCGAACTTTAGGACGGACGAAGTTGAAAATCCCCGTCGTCAGTTTCGGCGTGATGAACACGAACAGCGATGCCCTCATCCTGAAGGCCATCGAAGTGGGGATTAAACACCTGGACACGGCACATGGCTACTTGAACGGGAACAGCGAGCTGGCAATCGGACGGGTACTGAAGGACAACGGGCTACGGGATAAGGTTATTTTGGCCACAAAGATGACCTTTGCGAGGGATCAGGAAAAGCAGATTTTCTCGACAGGGGAAGGAGGAAGAGGCAGGCTTGCCACACAGGAAAATTTCGATGAACAGCTGAAGATCAGCCTGGAGCGTCTCCAGACGGATTACCTCGACATCCTGTATTTGCACAACCTGCTCGGTCCGGAAATGGCCACATACGAGCCGATGATGAAGGCGCTCGTTAAAGCGAAGGAGGATGGGAGGGCCCGGTTCATCGGTGTGACGACGCATCAGAATGTGCCGGAAATCGTCCGCACAGCTGTGGATGTAGGCATTTACGACGTCATCGAGGTCGGGTACAACTACATGGACGAGCGGAAGGATGAGATCCGTGAGGCGAACAAGTATGCTGCTGGAAAGGGCGTGGGCATCGTAGCGATGAAAGTAATGGGAGGCAACCGCTTGAACCGAGACGAAAGCGTGAAGATCAATCACAAGGCAGCTTTGAAATGGGTTCTGAGCGACGAGAACGTGACGACAGCGATTCCCGGGATGACAGCGTTCGAGCAGTTGGACCTTAACATGAGCGTGATGGCCGATCTAAAGCTGACCGAGGACGAGAAGCGAGAGTTGAAAATTACCTCGATGCTCAAGGGAACGCTTTACTGCCAGAGATGCCGTTCCTGTATTCCCACCTGTCCTCACGGCGTGGAAATCCCCGATTTGATGCGGGCCTACATGTATGCGGAGGGGTACGGGAATGAATATCAAGCAAAAGCGACCGTGGCCCAATTACCGGAACATCGGGGAATCGAAGCCTGTCGTTCGTGCAGCGGATGCACGTCGGTTTGCAGGAATGGGATTCCCATTGGTGATCGGATCGGAGCATTGATGGCCGGGGGAATGTCGGGAGCGGTTCTCGTATGATTTTAAAATATGCCAAACTTTAACAGATGTACTTACGAAAATGCCAAAACTCAAAATCCAAATGACAAATAAATGCCAAAATCCAAATTCCAAAACAAACTTCAATCATAATTATAGAGGGAGGAATTTATGGACCGGTTTTTTAAAGTCATCTTCGTTCTTCTGATTGTCATATTCGTCTCTTGGGGAACGGCTGTTCCTCAGGAGACGCATCCGTTCTCGGTTCATGACATGCTGGCCATGGACCGGATCGGAGACCCGCAGGTATCGCCGGACGGGCAGTGGATCGTGTTCGTTCTGAGAACGACGGATCTCGAGGCGAACCGCGGACGGACTGACCTCTGGCTGGTAGGATCGGATGGAAAGAATCTCCGCCGTTTGACAACACATTCTGCGAGCGACTTCAATCCGAGATGGTCGAAGTGCGGCAAGAAAATCTGGTTCCTTTCGATGCGCTCCGGATCGTCGCAGGTCTGGCGCATCAGCGTTGACGGCGGCGAGGCAGAACAGATCACGAACGTGCCTCTGGATGTGGGGAATCTTCTCGTCTCTCCGAACGGCGGGATGATCGCGTTCACGATGGAGGTTTTTCCGGACAAGAGTTGTCCGAAATGCACGAAGGAGACGCTGGACGAAATCGCGGCTCGGAAAGCATCGGGCCGGATCTACGAGAAGGTGTTTATCCGTCACTGGGATACGTGGAAGGACGGCCGCCGTTCTCATCTCTTCGCGATGAACTGTAAGGATAAAAAACCCATCAAGCTGATGGTAGGGATGGATGCAGACACGCCCTCAAAACCATTCGGCGGACCGGAGGAGATCACTTTCACACCGGATGGTAGGGGTCTTGTTTTTACAGCGAGAGATGCAGGCAGGGAGGAACCTTGGTCGACGGATTTCGATCTCTACTACGTGCCCGTCGATGGATCGGCTAAACCGAAGTGTCTGACTGAGGAGAACGAGGCGTGGGACACGAGCCCGGCTTTCTCTCCGGACGGAAAGACGCTGGCTTATTTGGCTATGTCCAGGCCCCGGTACGAAGCCGACCGGTTCCGAATCGTTCTCCGTTCCTGGCCTGATGGAGTGGAACGTATTATAACGGGGGACTGGGATCGTTCTTCGGGTCCCGTTGTTTGGTCCAGCGACAGCAAGACGATCTATGCGATTGCACCCAATCTCGGTCAGAATTCGTTATTCGCCATCGATGTGAAATCCGGGAAAGTCGGCACGGTGATTGAGGAAGGTTTCGTGGGTTCCGTAGCCGTAGCGGGAAAGCGTCTTGTGTTCGGGATGGATCATCTGAAATCACCCGTGGAACTGTATTCCATAAAACCCGATGGAAAGGATGTGCGGCCTATCACAGAAATCAACGCCAAGAAAACAGAGGCTGCCCGCATGGGCGATTTCGAGCAATTCACGTTTGAGGGTTGGAACGACGAAGAGGTGTACTGCATGATCGTCAAGCCCGTGGATTTCAATCCAGGAGGAAAATATCCTGTCGCTTTCCTCATCCACGGCGGGCCGCAGGGATCTTTCGGAAATCACTTCCACTATCGATGGAATCCGCAGGCGTATACGGGCGCGGGCTATGCGGTGGTGATGGTGGACTTTCATGGCTCGGTCGGATACGGACAAGCGTTCTGCGATGCGATCCGGGGCGACTGGGGGGGGAAACCGCTTGTGGACCTACAGAAAGGTCTGGCCGCTGCGCTGATGAAATATCCCTGGATGGACGGCGACCGCGTGGCTGCCTTGGGCGCGTCCTTCGGTGGGTACATGATCAACTGGATCGCGGGGAATTGGACCGACCGGTTCCGCTGTCTGGTGAATCACGACGGTAATTTGGACGAGCGGATGGCCTATTTCGACACTGAGGAGTTATGGTTCCCCGAATGGGATCACGAGGGAACACCGTGGACGAATCCGGCAGGGTATGAAAAACACAATCCGGTGAATTTCGTGAAAAACTGGAAGACGCCCATGCTCGTCGTCCAAGGGGCGCTCGATTTCCGAATCTCGGAGGCTCAGGGCATGTCCACGTTCAACGCGCTTCAGCGTCTGGGCATTCCAAGCAAATTTCTATACTTCCCGGATGAAAACCACTGGGTGCTTCAACCGCACAATTCGATTCAGTGGCATGAAACGGTTGTCGACTGGCTGGATGAATGGTGCAAGAAGTGACGAAGTCTTTTGTCGTTGTCGAATAAATCTACCCTATAGAAAGGCGAATCGTTTTTGAAAATCTAAGACCCCGGAGTTGTAGAAATCTTCGGGGTCTTATCATTTTACAGACGAGGATAATGTGCTTGACATGAAAGATTCTGTTGACTACATTGTGGCGAAAGAGATCGCAGGGTGTTTCGACGGGGAGTTATAGAAACATCTTGTTTGCGGTCATGAACATCGAGGACTTACATACAAGCATTTCATGATCTGGAAGAAAAAATAATCTGTTCTGAGGGTAGATTCTACCTTTCGCCATTGTGCAGGGGACACAACAATGAAAAAAAAGAAGAAAGGGTACGGATTTTTGCTTGGGCTGACGGTTGTATTCACGTTGGCTACAATTTCGACATTAATTCCCGTCACGTCGACAGGCAAAGCCTGTCTTTTAGGGTATAAAGCCCACTGTCCGTTCACACCCATCGGCACGATCATTTGCCTACTGGGTGTGTGGTTCTCGTGCATTATCAGGAAGAAGAAATTCACTGAAGATGTATAATGGCTCCGCAAAAAAGCAGGTGCGGGCGGCTTGAGGAAATTCAGATGAGCAAACAATCTTTGAATGGATTTCTTTGGTTTCTTCCGATGCGATTGATTCTGCATCGACTTGAAGATTCTAACGGAATTCTACTGCTGAGAGGACAATTAT
>JBDRSZ010000415.1:0-4013 GCA_043824415.1 bacterium
ATACGACCCTACGTCTTCATCTCTCGCAGAAGACCTAAAAAACAGAAAGCTCTGGAACTCCGATGGCGACACCAGACGAGTCTTCCGAAATCAGCGGGATACGAATCCGGCGCGTATCTCGGCTCCGCGTGGAAAGAAGTCCAGCGTGTGGAGCTGTCAGTAGACCGCTTGTTCAACGGAGGACTCCTCATCGAGAAAGATCCCGGAGAGCCTCGCTGGACAGATCACCTCGTTGGATTCGTTGAAACCGACAGAATACCCGGTGGTTCACGGGCCATCGTCGGCAACTTCCGGATCGAATCCGGTCAGGGCCTCGTCCTCTGGGGGCCGTACGGTCTCTCCAAGGGTGCTGATCCCGTAGCCACTGTGACAAAACACCCGCGGGGCGCCGTCGGTTATACTTACGCCGACGAGAACAGCTACCTTACGGGAGTGGCCATAGAGTCCGCATTCCGGGGTGAAGAGATCATGCTGTTCGCCTCCCGCACGCCCATCGATGCAACCTTCAACACCGATGAAACCGTGAGAAGCATTCCGACATCCGGCCTTCACAGAACCCAGTCCGAAATCGAGAAAAAGAACATCCTCCGCGAAGAAATTGCTGGAGGGCGACTGACGACGTTCACGGCGTGGGGAACCGTAGGCATGACAGCGTGGTGGAGCCGATACTCACACCCCATCCAAAAGACGGACCCGACTCGATACCATTTCGCCTTCAACGGAAAACAGAACAGCGTCGTCGGCGCGGACTGGGACATCACCCTCGCCAGACTCAATCTTACGGGAGAAATCGCCCGCTCACAGTCCGGCGGATCGGCTTTTATCGGCAATGCAATCGTCGATATAAACAATTTGACGTTCGTCCTCTCCTGCCGGCACTTCGATCCCGACTTCCACAATCCGCGCAGCCACAGTTTCGGATCGGCCGAAGTCTGCAATGAGGAAGGCGTCTACCTTGGATTCGCCGGGAAGCTCTCCCCTTCGACGCGGGTCAGTCTCGCCTACGATCTGCTCCGCAAACCCTGGCGAACCTACACCACGCCCGTTCCGACAAGGGGAAACGATCTACTCCTCCAGATCGAACAAAAATGGTCACGAACGTTTTCTTCCATCCTTCGGGCAAGATTACGTCAGGATGAATCACTGGAAAAAGGGTCCGTTCCTCCAGGACGGGAGGTGGACATTCTCCAAAACCGATTCCATCATCTCCTCCGATTCGAGCTTCGATACCATCCCACACGCTGGCTCCAGCTAAGGACGAGATTTGAAGGAATTACTGTTCTCTACCCTGGGATCCCAGGCGCGATCCATTGCACCACGCAAAAGGAAACGGGTCGGCTGATCTACCAGGACATCCGGGTGGAGCCCCACGCACACATCCGTTTCTCCGCCCGATGGATCTTCTTCGATACGCCTTCTTACGACAGCCGCGTCTACGAATTCGAGAACGACCTGCCCGGAGTCCTCACCATCCGATCCGTATACGGCAGAGGCATACGCTGGTATCTTCTTTGCCGGTGGCAGACTCTCCCGCTCATCCGGTTGACTGCCAAATTCGGCTCCTTTATCCGCTTCGGCGTCAGCTCCATCGGATCGGGAAACGATCGAATCCGGGGGAACACCGAAAGGGAATTCGGACTCCAAATGGACATCGTTCTCTAAGTGCATCGAAGAATATATAATTCTTGACATCCGTCTCTTTTTTCGCTATACTTCTAAACAAATCTGACCCGTACCAAAGGAAATCAGCGTGAATAAATTCATCGTCATCGAGGGCCTCGACGGAGCCGGAAAATCGACACAAATCGGACTGCTGCGGGATTTCTTGACAAGAAGTCACATCGACCATCAGTATATCCATTTCCCGAGAACAGACTCACCCATCTACGGTGAGATGATCGCCAGCTATTTGCGTGGAGAATACGGAAATATCCAAGATGCGAATCCTTATCTGATCTCCCTCATCTATGCGGGCGACCGAAACGATGCCAAGTCGACGATCCAACGTTTTCTTGACAAAGACATACTCGTGCTCGTCGATCGATACGTCTACTCGAACATCGCATTCCAGTGTGCCAAACTAAATGATAAGAGTGAAAAGGAAAAACTGAAGCGATGGATCCTGTGTTTAGAATATGAGTACAATAAAATCCCAAAACCCGTCCTTTCCATTTATTTGCACGTCCCCTTCGAATTTGTGAGCGGACAGTTGAAAAAAACAAGAAGTGGACACCAGAGATCCTACCTGAACGGAAAGAATGACATTCACGAGTCGAGTTTGGACTTTCAGAAAAAAGTAGAGACAGAATATATTCGATTGTTAGATGAATTAGCTGTCTCACAGAAATCAATTAATCAAGAAGACATGCGAAATGGATTGAAGCAGGGAGGGAGTTCCAGTGTCAATTAAAACTAAAAAGGAATACGATAAAATCATTGCAAGGTGTAAGCAGCTATTCTTTAATAAAGTGAGAGACTACGGCCCTTCGTGGACGTTATTCAGATTACCTTCAATTACAGACCAAATTTTTATCAAGGCCAAACGAATTAGAAGGGTAGAAGAGTTAAAAGGACAGTCAATGATATCTGAAAGTATTGATGACGAATATCTTGGAATATTGAATTACTGCGTTATGGCACTAATGAAATTATGGTTTCCAGAAATGATACCCTCATCAGATTCATTTTTAACAGGAAATATTGAAGTTGGCCCTTCGATACTTATAAATCTATACGAACAAGTAGTTAAAAAAACCAAGGAACTTATGTATAGAAAGAACCATGATTATGGAGAAGCATGGAAGGAAATGAGAACAACTTCAATCACAGACCAGATCCTTGTAAAGATATATAGAATTAAGACTATTGATGGAAATAAAAGAGAGTTATTAACTTCTGAAGGTATCGATGCCCAATTTAGCGATATATTAAACTATTGTGTTTTTGCTTTAATTAAGCTAAAAACTCAAGGACAATGTTAAAATGAGAAAAAAGCTTACAAAGCAGGAATTGCATCAAGTATGTAGATTCTGTCACCCACCAGATCAAGATAGAATCTTATTAAAAACTCATAACTTATATGTAATGCTATCCCTTGGTCCCATAGTAGAAGGGCATCTTCTTATTGTGTCAAATAGACATTTCGAGTGTTGTGCAGAACTACAAGGTAAAATTGCCAAAGAATTTGATTTAATAGTAGAGAAAGTGAAATCAATTCTAAATCATGAGTATGGAACTGTACTTCTATTTGAGCATGGAAGAAGCAGTTCATGTTTATGGTCACTTTCCCCAGATAAACATTGCTTCCATGCCCATATGCATTGCGTTCCAAATGATGTTAATCTTATAAAAATTGTAGAGCAGGAATTTCTTCCTATAAGTTTAAGCTGTTGGGATGATTTCAGAAATATATATCAAAATCAATTTAGGGGATATTTATTTATTGAGTATAATAATCAAAAAAAATGTTTTTAGTGAATGAAAAGCTTAGAAGTCAGTATCTCCGATATAAACTTGCAACTGCCTTAGGAGTAGAAAATTTAACCGATTGGTTAAAAAAACCGGGTTGGAGAAAGATATGGAAGGCCAAAAAGAGGTTAAACCCTTATTTTACTGAATTAGGAGAAGAGCTATAATGAGTCGGGAGATAAAGCATAAAAATGAAATAGACAATGCTGTGCAAAAAGCACTCGGCTTTGTAAAAAATAACTATAAAAAAATTGGGGAGAGATATGGATGGCATCAATTTCTTGGATCTAATAAAATAGGTAACGTAGCTACAGCACAGGCACTGCTAAGCTTTCATTATTTTCAGGAAGATTTCTCAGAAAAACATCATGCTATTGAGACTATAACTCACGCTCAATTTTTAAACAAATATGATAAAACCCTTGATGGTGGATGGGCCTATGTTACTAATGCAAGTACAATTCCCACTACCGAGTGTACTTCCTGGATTTTACTTCTATTACTTGAAGAAGAAGTTAGTGTAGGTGAATGCCTGAATAAAGGCA
>JBDRSZ010000416.1:0-3114 GCA_043824415.1 bacterium
AGAACACTGACAGGATTTGGAGATAAGCTTTAAACAGAATTAAAAATCAGAGAGGATGCCGATGTAAGGGGATAAAACTGATCGGAAGATATTGTTACAAATGTTAAATTCCTGACATAAACATTGTATATTTCCCACTTATTCATATTTTAGAAACCAGGATACGCCAGTATCGTAGAAGAATATAGGGGTGCGGTGCTGAAAGGGGAATTCGTACTGCAGAGAGTAAAGGAGTTCGAAACCAGATGCCGGATGTGAGTCCATTTGAGGGATTCACATTCTCATTGTTTTCATCTGCCCATGAATACACTAAAACCGACATCTTGTGAAGACGGGCTTTCACTGCTTCAGCCTGTGTTAAGCTATTTTCGTGATTATGTTCATATCGTGAAAGAGGAGGGGATTCGAGGATTTCTTTCGGTCAACCTCCTGCTGTGGAGTATTTTGGCTGTCGCAAATAGCATCGATATCTATATCACTTATACTATTTTTTCTAAAGGTGGTGTGGAGCTGAATCCTTTGATGGCCTTTCTCTGCACGAAATTCGGTAACCTCAGCCTTGCGTTCTATAAGGGAATTCTGCTGGGGGTGCTGTTCGTTCTCCTGCCGTTCATCAAGCTCGCCTACCAGAAATTCTTGATCTTTGCGTGCTTTGCATACATCGTTCTCGTGATTTCACATGCGATTCGATTTTAAGAGTGCGCTTCTCTGTCCGTTACGATTCCTTTTATGAATACGATCATTCCTACCTGAGTATCGGCTTGTTCCCAACCCTGGGAGGAGCTTTCGCGATCTCATCCAGCACGGATTTCATTCTCAACCTCCGTTTCAATATGGTCTTCCACCCAACGGATGTGAGTTGTTTCGCACTGCTGGGAGGGATCACGACTTATTTTCATTCGGATTCTTCGTTTTGATTGGACACAATCCTTCCTTCTGTATTCTTTATCGTATTTCTACATTGAAAAACTAATTAAAAGATTGACCCACAGAAATTTGATACTACTCAACCGTAATATCTGGTTTGACAATAAATGGTAATCCGTTCGATTTGTGAAATTGTTCTTTTCTTGAGAAGAAAAGAACCCCCGCACAGCGGGATCAAGCTATTGTATGGTTTGATATTGAAGACAAAAGAACCGGCCTTTTTGCCTGCCCGCCCTGCCTGCGGCAGGCAGGCGGCAGGCGGGAAAGCCAGCATCTTTTTGCATTAATCCCGCCAGAGGCGGGCAAGGGTTTAATTCTCCGCTCCTTGGGGCGTTCAATGTTTTTGTTTTTGATACCCCGCTGCTTGCGGCGGGGTAGGTCATTGAAAAATGGGAAATTGATAATCCATCCCTCGCCTCCCTTTCGCCCTATCCCGAAGAATGAGTCGGGATAGAATGCCCACCCCTTTTTCTGACCTTTAACTTCTCTCAATGCCAGGCACGCAAAAAGGCCAGCCACCCATCCCCGATTTATTTTTATGATTTCAACAAGCTTTACTCAAAAATCAGGATCATTCAGTTGCAAATCTTTCTCGTTGAATTTCTCCATTTTTTTTCGTATTTTTATCATGCGTTTTCGATCATTATCAAAAAGGAGTCATTATGGCGAATGGTATTTTCAGGATTCCAGATCCAAAGAATGAACCCATTCTTTCCTTTGGACCAGGGAGCAAGGAGAAGAAAGAACTAAAAGCAAAACTGACTGAAATGAAAAGTCGGCAGGTGGAGATTCCTGCCATCATCGGCGGGAAAGGAGTGAAGACGGGGAAGTTGGCGGATTGCCGGTGTCCCCACGATCATCGGCACCTTTTAGGTCAGTATCACAAGGCAGGAGAGAAGGAAGTCGGGATGGCCATCGAGGCAGCTCTGAAAGCCAAGCCGGACTGGGCAGCTATGCCCTGGGAGTCTCGTGCGGCCATTTTTCTCAAAGCAGCCGAACTTTTGGCGGGTCCGCACCGAGCCGCGCTGAATGCGTCCAACATGCTGAATGCGAGTAAGACCGTGTACCAGGCGGAGATCGATACGGCCTGCGAGCTCATCGATTTTTACCGTTTCAATCCCTACTATATGCAGGAGATTTACAAGCAGCAGCCGAATTCGTCGAGCGGGTGCTGGAATTATTTGGAGCAGAGACCGTTGGAGGGATTCGTTTTTGCCGTGACCCCGTTTAATTTTGCATCGATTGCGGGCAACCTGCCGACTGCCCCGGCGATGATGGGAAACGTCGTTCTGTGGAAACCGGCTTCTTCGGCGGTGTACATTGCATACTACATCATGGAGCTGCTGAAGGAAGCGGGCCTTCCGGACGGCGTCATCAATATGGTGCCCGGCCCGGGCGGGTCGGTCGGGAATCCAGTGATGGCCAGTCCGCATTTGGCGGGCATTCACTTTACAGGATCGACGTCCGTGTTCCAGGGCATGTGGAAGACGATCGGCGGAAATATCGACAAGTATTTCACGTATCCGCGAATTGTGGGTGAAACCGGAGGGAAGGATTTTGTGTTCGCCCACAAATCTGCGGATGTGCAGGCGTTGACAGTCGCTCTTGTTCGGGGCGCTTTCGAATACCAGGGCCAGAAATGTTCAGCTGCATCGCGAGCGTACATTCCGAAGTCGATCTGGCCGAAGCTGAAGAAACGCTTGGTCGATATGATGGGCGAAATCAAGATGGGCGATCCCGAGGATTTCACGAATTTCATGTGCGCGGTCATCGACAAGCCGGCGTTCGAGACGATCACGGGATACATCGACTACGCGAAAAAATCGTCCAATGCGGAATTTGTCACGGGCGGAAAATACGACGATTCCAAAGGATACTTCGTCGAGCCGACTATCATTTTGACGACCAATCCAAAGTTCAAGACGATGGAAGAAGAGATTTTCGGTCCGGTGCTTACATTGTATGTCTATCCGGACGCGGAGTTCGAGAAAACCCTCCATCTCTGCGACGAGACGTCTCCTTACGCTCTGACCGGAGCGATCTTTGCTCAAGATCGGGCCGCGGTCATTTTAGCGACGCAAATTCTCAAGAATGCAGCAGGCAACTTTTACATCAACGACAAACCCACAGGGGCTGTCGTGGGCCAGCAGCCTTTCGGCGGAGCCAGGGCCTCGGGGACGAACGACA
>JBDRSZ010000417.1:0-3322 GCA_043824415.1 bacterium
TCGATGATGAGATTCTCCTCATCCGACTCGATTCTCTCCACAACCCGAGATACCAAAGAGCAGCCGAGCATCTCTGTGAACAAATCAACCAAATGAACGTTCCTGCACCCAGTGGCCGCGGAATCATGCATTTTGAAGTCGAAGAGACGCTGTGAAAATGCTCGATTGGCGCGCAACTTTTTTTCGCCTATGTCATGAGGTCTGAAGTTAGGACAATCAGCGAATCGGAAAAAATGAAAACAAGTGGGATGGATCAGTTCATTAGAAATATCTCACAATACATCCGTCTCATTTTCGCAAAAAAATTTCCCGAGCTCTCCTCCACTCAACAGGAAGACATCGCTCAGGAAGTCCAGATCAAGATCTGGCGTCAACTTCAAAAAGGGAGAAAAATTCGCCATATCAAGTCTTATTTATGGAAAGTCGTCTCGACGACAACGCTGGACATGCTCAACAAAGAATTGGATTGTTCTCCTCTGAATGGTGATCTCTCAGAGAGTAACCTCGGGTCAGAATATTTCACAAAACTGGATATCACAGCGGATCACATTGAAAAAAAAGCAAAACTCAGTATCTTTAAAAATAACCTGGAGAAGCTTTCCCGGAACAAGAGAATTGTAATTAAGCTATATCTCACCGGCCGCAATATTCGCGAGATTGCAGAATTTCTGAATTGGGGCGAGAGCCAGGTCAATCATCTGTTTTATAGAGGAAGGGATGAACTGAAAGAGCTCATCCTGGGAGACGTCCGGCAGAAATCCGGCGCACGGAAATCCAACAAAGAAAGGAGGTGAAACGATGAAAAAGATATCACGAACAAAAAACGTATCCTGTCCGGATGACGCTGCCTTCCTCAGATTCTTCGATCAAAATACCTCCCTTGATGAGCGTGAATTCCTACTCGACCACATTCTCGCCTGCGAGAAATGCAGGCTAAGGTTTGATATGATCTCTAATCTTCACAATGAGTTTTCGAAGTCCTTCCCTCTTTCCGAAGCGGACATGAATGAAAGGGATTGGAAAGCCCTCGAAGAAACGGCATCTCGGAAAATTAAGGAGCTCAAAGGGAAAAGATCATCCATTCCTCCCCGAAAACTCATCTTCGCTTCGACTTTTCTCGTTTTATGCGCCGTGGCGGTTATGGTTTTTCAACCCTTCTCACCTCACAAGCAGATAAGCCGGGGCGGTAATCCTTTCGGTCTTGTTTTGCTTGAGCCAAGAGGGATCATTCATGAACCTCCCTCCATTCTCAGATGGTCGGAAGTCACAGGTGCGGATGGCTACAACATAAAAATATTCGATGAAGATCTTGAAACGATATTCTCCACCAAATCACTCGATCTGATATCTAAAACAAATTACTTAATAAGGAAAGACCTTCGAGTGCTGCTCGAGTACGGAAAGACCTATATCTGGGTGGTAGAGGCCTTTGACGACTTTGAAAATGTGATCACGTCCGAATCAACCACTTTCACCATTCGAAAAGATAAATAAAGCGGTCTTCAATTGAGAATGGCATTCGGATCCCCATAAAGAACCAAACTTCCCCAGTAACAGGGATGGGAAAAATCGGAATTTAGCATGCGGATTTTTGTAAGGCGCAGCGCCTCTCCTGCATCTCTCCCATCTGCGATATGGGAGTAGAAACTTTTCATAAAATCGGAACTGAACCGATCATCCAGGTCCCAGAGACTCGAAACGACGGAACGCACTCCTGCCGCATGAAACGCATCGATGAAACCGATAAATCCCTCTCCTTTTATTGTTTTCCCCAATCCCGATTTACACGTGGCGATGACAACCAGTCCGCAGTCAAGATTCAATCCAACAATCTCACCTGGCTGCAGAAAGCCGTCTTCACCATTCTTCTCATCCGGATGAAGAATAATGAAGGATTTCCGCCAGTCTTCCTGGTCGTAGTAGAGATGGGCTGTGATATGTAGGATGCCGATTGAAGATGAATCGAGCTTTTTGAACGCCGTCTCCGTTGCCTCACCGCTCACGTATTCAAAAAATGGCCTGTCTTTCATCAGTGACTTGATATGGTCCAATTCCCTTTTGGTATATTTGAGGGCCGGGAATTGCATCACGGCTCGCTGCTCTTGCGCAATTCCTTTTCCGGAACGAAGATATTTCCAGTCCTTCTCTATCGTTTTTGTGACGTTGACCTTTTTGGGGTAGTTAAATGCCAGGATGTTTTGAGCTGACTGTTTTTCCTTTTTTCCCGACAAATTCGACATTAAATTGACCGAAAGTTCATAGGTGATGTTGTAGCGTTCCAGCAGATATTTGCCTTCCGCATCCACCAGCGTCTCGAAGGGGATAAAGCTGAGATACCCATCCGGAATAATCACCAGCGTCTTTATCTCGGGAAGCAAAAGATCTTCAATCGGCTTGAACAGGTGCAGATAGATAATCGATCCGGCCTTTCGGACGAACTCAATAGAAGTCTTGCGGCTGGACAATACAACCAAAAAGTTTTTAATCTTGTCCTGCAGATCCGGCCGGATTGTGATCCTTCTGATAATGAGTGATTTAGGCATCATGACAAAAACGAATAAGTCACTTTTCCCGACAAAATAATTCAACCAACAGGAATCATGACCGATGTTTTCACTCATGGACCTGTACCAGCCGTCCGGGTCCTCAAATTCGGCGATCTCCATTTTCCGACAGGAGTCGTCTGGCCGAAGAATTCTGTCCCCCAAAACACGTGTCTTTATCTTTTCGGCGAAATAAAGCGCATGATAGAGATATGTTTCCCGGGCGTCCTTCTGATACATCGCATAATAATTACGGATCAGGGCTTCATATGCATCGGTTCTGACGCTCAAATATCGAAGTCGTGCATTCAGATTGATGAGATCGCCGCGAGTCTTTTCGATCAACTCAACAGCACATTTCTGAAAGGAGACGGCATCCTCGTAGCTCCCACGGATTTCCTGGATCAATCCGAGATAATGGTATGATTCCAGCTTCGATTCCGAATGATTCTCCCTTTCAGCGTCTTGAAGAGCTTGGGTGAACCAGTTTTCTGCAGCCGCAAACTTATTGTTCTGGAAATTTATCTTTCCCAGAATATTGTAAAAAATACCATTTCGAATCGAGTAAGATTCAGGGCCGAATATTGATCGGATGGTTTGTTCCGCTTTCGGAGTGAAATCATCATATTCATAACATTCCGGTCCGTAATCGATGGCGTTCGTTCCTGGATAGGGAGCGGCATCTTCAGAATCTTCTCTTAGCATGTTGCATTTGATTAAAATAATTTGATCGACATCGAAGAACCGGTGGTTGAATGCAGTAAAAGCCGCATTGCATT
>JBDRSZ010000418.1:0-7803 GCA_043824415.1 bacterium
GGGGTGAACTCGTATCGGCACGGGTAGTAGAGGACTTTATAAGGCCGGAAGGGTTCCTGATCCGTGTCCAGCTTTTTCAGCCCGGCAAGATAGGCGGCTTCGCGCACCAGATGAGATGCTTTCTCGTGGTCCGGGTGACGGGCGACCCAATAGGGTGCGAAAACGATCCTGGGCCGATGCTCCCGGATTTCTTTTATCACTTTTAATTTGTTTTCCCAGGCGACTTCAACGCGTCCGTCGGGCATGTCCAGCATTTTTTGGACCGACAAGTCCATAATCGCAGCTGCTTCCCGAAACTCTTTTTCGCGTATATCGGCGCTGCCCCGAGTTCCCATCTCGCCTCGGGTGAGCGTGATGATCCCTGTTTTATACCCCAATGCGGCGCATTTTATCAGAGTGCCTGAGCATGCCAGCTCCACATCGTCGGCATGAGCGCCGAAGGCCAGGGCGTCGATTTTCATGTTTGTACCTCAGTAAGGCAGGTTCATAGCGATACAACCTGATGATCGTGACAGTTTATATCGACGGCTTTGAATAGTCTATCCATCAGTGCGTAACTGTATTTTATTAAAAAGGGAGTGATGTTGAGTACCCTTTCCTGCAGGCGGTTGTTGGGGTATAGATTGTGATGGGCTTTTTGTATCTGCTGCGCCAGCAGGGCACTTTTTCTTTTAGACGCTTGTCGTATTTTCTTTTCGAGAGATTGGAATTGATGATTCATCTTTCCAAATGTGACGTCCACAGCGTTTCCCAAAGTCGGTTCGAACGCAACGGCTTCCTGCTTGATGGATGTGAAGTTTCGTTCGAGATGGGTTTTGGCGGCCTTTAGCGCGTTGTCGATGGATGTCGGAATCTGCGATTGGGCGATTTCAGCGATAGTGCGGTCGACAGTCCGCCACATATCCTGAATGTGCAGCGCATTTCGGCTCAGGACGCGGTCCACCTTCTTTTCCAGGAGGGTGATGGTCTTCCTGGGGTAGATGATGGGCATGGGGAAGCCGAAATATTCGTATACCCCCTTCATCTGCGCGAAGTAAGCGATCTCCCCGGGACCCGCCACATAGGCCACCGTGGGCAGGAGAGCATCTTGATAGATGGGGCGGAGCAACACGTTGGGGCTGAACAGGTGTGGCCTCTCTTCCACCTGGGTCAGGAGTTCGTCTTTCGTAACCGTCCGTTCGATGTCTCTGATATGAAAATTGCCGCCGTCTGTTTTAATCGTCTGCCGCTCATGCTCCGAGTAGAATACGTTCAATATGCCTTGATGGAGTTGAATTTGATTCTTGTAATTTTTATCTTGGAGTTTTTTCGATGCCTCCAGGGCCCGCTGAGTCGAGGGCGACTCGTCGGCGACCTCTTGATAGAAAACGTGTTTGCCCAGTGCTTTCAGGTCCGGATGACTGGCATCGATGAAGACGAGTCCGCGGGATTTGAACAGGCGGGTCATCCACATGGCGAAGGCCCGGGCGTACGATCGGCCGGGCTGGTAGGCTTTTTTTAAATCGGATAGTACTTCCTGCTTGAAATCGGAATCATGGGTGGACGCGTCCAACTGCTGGAGGCATCGGTCGACGTCTTCTGTCAGCAGAATATTCGAAGCGGGAATTTTATCGCATGATGTTTCCGATGAACATTGAATCTTTTCGATCTGGCTGGTTTTGTCCAAAACGTGGATGTGGTTGATTTCCTCGAAATCGTGGTCGTCGGAGGCCAGCCAAAAAACGGGGACGAATCGACCTTCACAAGTCTGGTCGAGGTATTGGGCCAGCTTGATGGTTGTCAGGGATTTATGGATGGTGTAGAGGGGGCCCGAGAACAAACCGACCTGCTGCCCTGTGACCACAGCGCAGGTTTTTTCATCGGAAAGGCTGTCGATATGATCCAGGGTCCGGCTGCCGCATCCGTATTCTTGATTCTGCGCCTTTAAGATGGATGCCAGTTTTTCACGTGGCAGGGATCGGGATCGCACGCTTTCGGCAAGATGCTCGAATGCAGCCGGCTCCCGAAAGTTGCCGCTGTAAAACTCGCCCACCTTGTCGTAGTCATAAAAATAGTCGAGGACCAAGGAAGGCAGGCCGGGCAGTTGTTTTGTGGGTACCATCATTGGGAATCGATACGTTCTTTATTGAAAGCCGATGCTGAAAAGATAAAAAAGTATGATGAGAACGGCCTGGCTCACTATTAATAAAACATACAGGCGGTTCCATGACTTGAAGATGGGCGGGTGATCGTGTTCTGTGTCGGTTTTCTTATCGTGCAATTTCGTCATTGGCTTTTCCTGCTGAAATCAAGTTCACGAAGAGTCGGAAGGCGCCGGGTACGCCCGCCGGCAGCTGCCGAAACCAGGAGTATCCGGTGTAGATGAAAACCCCTTTTCCGTATCGGGCGAAGAGGAGTCCACCCTGATTTTCCGTCTCGTTGGGATCGTGGGCGGACAGGATCGGCTCGTAGTGATCATCCCACTCCGCGGCGAAATACAGTCCTCTTTCCTGGACCCATCCCCGAAAATCTTCCAGTGTGATCTTGTTGGGATAGTTCAAGAGTTGATGATTTGGATTTAGGAACGAGACCGGGGCGGTTTCATCGCTGACGCGGTCCCTGCCAAGGGTAAAAGGATATGGGCCGATGGTTTCCGTCTGGAGTCCCCGGGAGACGTTGTACTGGACGATCAACGTGCCGCCGTTGTTGACAAATTCCAGGAGTCGCGGCTGTGTGTATTTGAGTCGCTCCCGCGTATTGTAGGCCCGGATTCCTGTGATGAGGACATCGAACCGGGATAAGTCTTCACCTTCCAGCGTCTCATCCGTCAGCAGGAAGATGTCGTACCCCAGAGTCTTCAATCCCTCGGGCACTTCATCCCCGGTCCCCATGATGTAGCCGATCCGGCGGTCGGGTTTCTTGATATCGAGTTTGACGACCTTCATTCGGCTTTCCGGGAAGAAGACCTGCCTCTTGATGTGGGGATGGGAAATCTCCACCAGCGCCCGGTCGTATGCTTTCCCGTCGATGTGTGCCTCGGCGGTCAGGACGGCCTCCCCGGCCCGCTCCGGCGGCATGACGTGGAAGACGACTTGTTTTTCTTCGAATTTACTGGAGAATGAAAAGGGAATGCTTGTGGGTTTGATTTGCCAGTCGGCGGTACCGTTGAGTCGAATGGATCCTCTCGCATCGGGAGAGTGGCTCTTGAGTTTGACTTGTATTTCCTTGGGATTGTTATCGGCAAAGATGGATACCTTGTCTTCCAATTCGAGGGTTACCCTGGGCCGGACCTCGAATCGTCTGTAGAGTTCTCCGTCGACTCGGTCTGTCCATCGGAATAAAAGGGGCACGGCGTATTCCAGTCGATTCCCATTTAAGGTTAAATGGATTTTTACGGAAATGGCGGGCGGATTTTCGGCCATTCCGATCAGGCGCTGATCCCGTGTCGAGAACAGGCCTTTCCTTGGACTTTCCCTGAGCCAGTAGGGCTGGGATATGGGATAATCTTCCGGGATGCGGATTGTGCTCTCGACGGTGACGGGCTCGTTATTCCGTAATTGGATGTCAATCGTCGAATCCGCGCTGATGCCCAGAAGGCCGAGTTTTTCCAGCTTGAATGCGCGGTCCGATCGATTGATCACCGTGGTTTTTGTGGGTACGGCGTCTCCGGGAGCGGCGGCGAAATCGTCGGCCACGGCCTCCATCCAGAGTCCTGCACAGGACTGGATGACACGCAGCAGTTCTTGCTTTTTGATGCGCACCCAATGGGAATTTTCGATGGCGGTCAATTCAGCGTATACATTTATCAGATTTGGGACGGATCTGGAGGGGTGCTCCGGGTCGAAAGATTCGATAATATCTTCCAGCAATTCACCCACGCGCTGACCACCGGGGACGCGTTTCCAGGATGTGTCGATCCCGTCAAAAATATCCGCCGCGGCCGGATCCCCTTCCAAGAGTTCGAAGTATTCGTACCGCGTGCCCCTCCGGCCCGTAGCCCCGAATCCCTGGCTCTTGTGCATGGACCGGCTTTTCGCGGCGATCTCCGTGTACGATTCCCCCAGCAGCGGATTGTATGCGCCCACATCGATCTTCTGCATGTTCCGGGCCTCTTCCTCGCCGGGCCGCCAGTTGTTCCAGTACAACCTTTTAGCCTGCCATGGACGCACATATTTCAATTGATCGGGGAATCGATTGGGATCACCAGCAGATTGGAATGCTTCTTTGGCCAGCACTGCAGAAGCGGTATGATGACCGTGGTCTCCGTAACGGTCAGGGAGGAAGCGCGTGATGATCACATCTGGCCGATAATCGCGGATTATCCAAACCATATCCGCCAGGATCTCATCCCTTCCCCAAAATTGGAACGTCTCCTCGGCTGTCTTGGAGTAACCGAAATCGATGGCACGGGTAAAGAACTGTTCGGCTTTATCGAACCGGCGGGCCGCCATCAACTCCTGCGTCCGGATGATTCCGATTTCGGCTCCCTTTTCCGGTCCGATGAGGTTCTGGCCGCCGTCGCCGCGCGTCAACGAAAGATAGGCGGTACGGTATTTTCTACCCTTGGAGAAATACGCCAGGGCTGCGGTGTTTTCATCGTCGGGATGGGCGGCCAGATAGAGCACGCTTCCCAGAACATTCAGTTTTTGAAGGGCAATCTGCAGCTCAGCGGCGTCGAGTATATCACTCGGTTGTGCCTGTAGATTCACGCTCCGTAGTAGAATGGACATCAATAAGGTAGCGGCAGCCTTATTCACGGTTCTCTCCAATTAAGACCTGTTTAAAAATTGAGGTTTAGGAAAGCAATCTCCCGAGGCTTTCCTAAACCTTGTTCACGTTAATGCCTTCAGACCAGACTCAACGGTCTGTGAGTCTGGCTGAATGTCGCCTCTTATTCGGCCAGTTCGATCTTGAACGGCACTTTGAGCAATTCCCAGTGCATGAAGGCCGTTGCGGATTTCTCCGCGAGATTTTCAAAACCAAACAATAGCCATTCCTGGTGCGGCGCCTTTACCGGCTTCACGGTGACGCGGAGGGCATCTTCTTCCTGATTGTACTTAAAGCTGCCCCAGGCGTCGTTTTTCTTGCTGAAGATGACGATCCAGTCGGTCTTGGAGGGAATCATGTGGATCCCGTATTTGCCCACCGGAAGCTTGTTCCCTTCGATGAGAACATCGGCGCCGAATTCGATGGTCGTGTTTTCGTTGGCGCCCGCTCTCCAGGGAAAGGGTTTGTTGTCGGAATACTGATTCCCGGGGGCCAGGCCGTAGGGGACGAGAGCGCCCCATATTTCTCTTCCTTTCACACCCGGCCGGCAGTACTCGATGGTGATGTCGGTGTCGATCCCCAGTCGTTGGGTTGCGCTGGCCTTCAGGCTCGCACGGATTCGATTTCGTTGGGCATAGATCGTGGAAGTCAGAAGACAGGATAGAATCAGCACCAGGGCGATAAAAAAGCTCAAACGTTTCATGGCGTCCTCCTTAATGATCGGATACACGGTTTAACCAAAAATAATGAAAAAAGTTTCTTCCTGCAATATCATAAATTATCGATCAACCGCTGTATTCTTTCTTTTACGCGGTCGGGGGCCATGTCCTTTGCCTCTTTCAATATCTTTTTCGCCTCGGTCGTGTCACCTTTCTTGCCGAGCAGCTGCCCCTTGGTTGCCAGATTTCTGTAGTTTTTCTCCATTTTGATGGACTGCTCGCTCCATTCGAGACCTTGATCGTAGTGGGTTTCGGCGCTTAAGCAATAATTCGCCGCGTCGTTATATCCCCACCAGAAGAATCCGAAGCCTCCAGCGAGCTGATTTTTCAGACTGGCGATGGTGATCGCGGGAACATCGACTTTGACCGTGAAGTCGACTTTCAGTTTTTCCCAGTGGAGAAACGCGTTGGCGGAGTTGTCGGTCAATCCATCGAATCCGTACAGCAGTCGTTCCTGGAACGGCGCTTCTTCGGGAGTGACTGTGATGCGCAGCGCATCGTCTTCCGGATTGTAGAAGTAGCTGCCGAAGGATGTGTAATTTTTACTGAAGATGAGGATCCAGTTTGTCGCTGAGGGAATGGCATGAAAACCGTACGATCCGGCCTGGAGCGGGTTGCCGTTGATTTTAACATCGTGCGTGAACGAGATGACGGTATTCTCGTTTGCCCCGGCTCGCCACGGCTCGGGATCGCCTCCGTTGAAGGGAACCAGTTCTCCCCAGATGACTCTTCCCTTGACTCCGGGCCGATGGTAGGTGATGGTCACGTCGGTGATTCCGATTCTCTGCATGACGGAAGCTTTCGGACTTGATTGGGGAGCCGTCATAAACTGTGCATCGACGCCCCGGAATGCAAAGAGGAGAATCAGGCAGGTACATAATCCGATTACGGTTCTCTTTGTCATCGGTTTTTCCTCCATTTTTAAAGGTGATCGTTACAATCAACAGAATAATATAGCAAATAATAAGAAAGAAATCGACCGAAAATATATTTTCGAACCATTTTGTTGAGGAGCGTTGTGGATTGAAATTCGTTTGTCCATCAACGATGGAAAGGTCAAACCACGACTTAAACCGTGGGGGATTTCACATCATGGCCGAAAAATTACATCACCCGGCGGTCGTGCACGACCGCGTGATGTCCGTGTCCGTTGTTCTTGTATTCTTTGGGGGTTTGGCCGGTGTGTTTTTTAAAGGCGCTGTTGAATGTCGATTTTGAGTTGAATCCGACCTGATAGGCGATTTCGAGGATGGTTCCGTTGTGGTTTGACCTGTCCTGCAGCAGGGCCAGCGCGTCATCGATCCGGTATTTGTTGATGAAGTCGTTAAAATTCAGGTTGAACGACTCGTTGATCACCTGCGATAAATGGTGCCTGGGAATCGACAGCCGTCGAGCCAGGTCGGGCAGGGAGATGGTGGACTGAAGATGCGGTTTTGATGACCGCATGAAGTTCTGCAGGCGGTTCAGGTATTCCTGTTTCTTCGCATCACATAGGGAGGATTGATCGTATTTTTCTTTCCGTGAAAAGAGTTCGGGTTTCTTCAGGGCAATATACACGATGGGATTGATGAAGACAAAGGTCGTCATGAAGAATGTGGTTGTCATAAACTGACACCATCGAGTGATTCCGGCGATGTTCCAACCGAAGAATATGATGAGTTTGAACAGCCATACCATGATGAGTCCAATGAACAAGAATACGATCCAGGATAGTTTCGGGATTCTCAAATAGGAAGAGAGATCGCCAATAATCAGCCCCTGTTTTTTCATGAATTGCATGGAGAGGATGATATAGATAAAAATGTGGACACATATACATCCGTTGATATAAGGAAATATCGTCTTGAAGAGCAGTTTAATATTCAATGTCGGTATCGCGATGATCGAAGAGATCAGCAGGACGAAAAATGGGATGAAATGGAACAGGTCTTTCTTCGTAAATGTGAATTCCCTGGTAAAGAAGGATTTCAAGTAAAAATAAAACAATGGCCCCACGATGAAAATAAACTGGTTCGTCACCGCCGCCAAGATGAGATGTGTTTTTCGAGCGGCGAGTTCCGTGCTCATGACGAATGAACTATAGATGAGTATCACAAATGTGATAAGGAATGCGGCCAGTATCTTTTCGCTCTGAGACGATCCTCTTTTTCTATTTAATAGAAAAACGATTAACAATAGGGATTGGAAAATGGTGATGAGACTGGCGATGTGAAGAATGCTTAGTTGCATAGTAATATTCCTATTTACAATCCTATAGGATTCAAATTACGATTCAGTATATTTACATAGAAATCCTATTTTTTGTTCACTTTAGAAATACGAAAATATGGTAAAGAGG
>JBDRSZ010000419.1:0-2257 GCA_043824415.1 bacterium
AAAAAATTTACTTCCCCAAAAAAGGCGTCATAAAGCAAGGTGCCGACGCTAAAGGAAAGAAAATCAACGCGACCATCGGCATGGCCATCGAAGATGATGGCACTCCCATGAGGCTTTCGTCCATAGCGGATTGTATTTCGCTGGATCCCCAGGACATTTTCCCTTATGCTCCGAGTTACGGACTGCCCGATCTTCGAGAAGCATGGCAAAATTTGATTCGACAGAAAAATCCATCCCTCAAAGGAGTAATCAGTCTGCCGGTCGCAACCTGTGGTTTGACCCACGCCCTGAGCATCGTCGGCTATCTATTCATCAACCCTTCGGACAGTATAATCATCACGGATAAATTCTGGGGCAATTACCGACTCATCTTCGGAAACGGTTACGACAGCATTTTCAAGCCGTACAATTCATTCCGAAAGGGTGGATTCGACACAGAGAGTTTCCGACAAAAACTCGCCGACAACAAAGGCAAGCAGATCATCCTCTTCAGCCTGCCAAACAACCCAACAGGGTACACGCCCACTGAAGACGAAACGGAAACCATTGCTCGAATCATTCGGGACAGCGCTGAGCGCGGAAATGAAATCATCGTCATCAACGACGATGCGTACTTCGGCCTCGTCTACGAACCGGGTGTGTGCAGAGAGTCTCTGTTCACGAAATTGGCGGACCTGCACGAAAACGTGCTCGCAGTCAAAGTCGATGGGGGGACGAAAGAATATTACGCATGGGGTCTTCGGATCGGATTCGTCACATACGGAGCGAAGAACATGGATTCAGCTGCATACCGCGCATTGGAAGATAAAACAGCCGGTGCAATTCGAGGCAGCATTTCCAACGCTTCGCGTGTATCCCAAACCTTGCTGTTGAAGGCAATCACATCAAAAACTCTTCAGCAAGAAAAAAAGAAAAAATTTGATCTCCTTAAAACGAGGTTTGATAAAGTTCGGGAAGTGGTGCACAGGGAGAAAAAATACGAGCGCTTCTTCACGCCTCTCCCCTTCAATTCAGGCTATTTCATGTGTATCGAACTCAAGGAAGGTCTCGACGCTGAATCCATCCGGCAGACATTGTTGAACGAATACAGCACCGGAATCATCGCTCTGGGAAACTTGATCCGCATCGCGTACTCATCCGTAGCCGAAGGGGATATTCCCACGCTGTTCGAAAACATCTACGAAGTGTGTCGGCAGAGCCAGAAAGCATCATAGTCCCCATCCTCTATGCCGTCACAACGGAATCTATACTCAACGCAGAGTAGTTTTCGGATTTCACAATTAAGTCCTCTCCTTTTTTTAGGAGAGGATTGAGGTGAGGTTTCTAATAACAAATCCGAAAACCACTTTGGCTCGAGTATATCAGGTATACTTTCTTCACGGTCTCTTTCACAGTCGTGACCTGCCTGCCCAGCTCCCAGAAAACAGAGTTCACGGGTTTAGGCATCCGCATCGTCAAGACCGGGTCCGCCATGACGAGACCGGCCAAATCGTCTACAGTCGAACCAAAATGGTTTTCGGATTTCACAATCTTGTCCTCTCCTTTTTTCACGACTGTTGAAAAACTCAGTCAATCCTTCAGCCTGAGCCCTTCGTCTGGCTCAGGATAAACGACGTCGAAGGCTCCAAGTTATTGATATTACTATCATACTTCCCTGTCTGCCGACAGGCAGGGACTCCGCTCAGCATGAAGATGATTTGAAACACTGGCTTTCAACAGTCATTTCAAGGAGAGGATTTAGGTGAGGTTTCTAATAACAAATCCGAAAACCACTTTGTGTTGAGTATACATCGTCATCAGGCTCGGAGAGTTTTTACTTGAACTGAATGACCAGGTGTGGGAACATGAGAATATCCCGAATTCTCAATAAATAGTTTTACAGAATTTCGTGTCGTGTTCCCGTCAAGCGTATTTTTCCCATTCGGGCTTGGAGAAAAAGACCTTGAGTTTCGTCATCTCCTCTTCCAGCCGGCTGAAGACATCCACAGCGCCCTCCAAGCGCGACTCCCGACCGCGATTCTCCAGATCATAGGCTAGATCATACGCGACCTTCGCCCCGAAAATGCCCACATTCCCCTTCAGGCTGTGGGCTTTCCTCTCCCCCTGTCCGGCATCTCCCCGATCGATGACGCCCTGCAGCTCTTCGAGATGCTGGGGTATCTCTTTCAAAAAATCGCCCACCAATTCCTTCAGGAGTTCCTTGTCGCCGTCCACCGCGTCCATCGCTTTTGTCAGGTCGATGTCGACCGGCGCCCCA